>JBGPUS010000177.1:0-5241 GCA_041491325.1 Nitrospirota bacterium
AAAGAACGCCTTCTCAACATCCTCTTTCTTGATATCCTGGTAATTCCCGAGACCGAGGTCTATCTTCGTCGTGGTGAAGCCGTCGCGCGCGCCCTTTGGCGTATCCGCGAACACCGTCCCTTGCTTCGTCAGCACGTAGCGCTCGACCCACGTCCTCGTGACGTTGGCGTCATAAGGGATTTCGTTCTCGGTTTTGCAGGCCTTTACACACAGGCCGCAGCCCACGCACTTGTAGGTGTCGACGAGGAACACCCACCGCACAGGGGATTTGTCCGTCTCCTCCTGTGCCATAAGTTTCTTGGGATCAATTATCTCGAAGGCGGTAAAAGGCAGCGTCATTCCCGCCAGTCCGAGCGCCGTATTCTTTAAAAAGCCTCTTCGCGTAATCATCTCAACCCCTCCATCGGATTATGCGGGTTATGGCAGGCGGAACATTCGATGTCCGGATTGTGCAGTAACGGATCGATGCCCCTGATCTTCGATCGGCCGCTTGAGGAATAGGGGAGCGGGAAGTGACAGCGGAGACAATGCGCTCTGGTCTTATCGATCGCGAGCTTCGGCGGGTCCATTGGGTGATCGATTGCGGGACCATGGCAGTTTTCGCACTGGATGATCTTGTGCGGGGTGTTCATTATTATCGCGTACTTGTCGCTATGGCAGTCCTTGCAGTACTCTCTTCCCTGATACTTCACCTTGAAATTTTTCCAGGTCTCTTCGTCGGCCTGCCGGTGCCACCCGTACATGTAGCCCCGGTCTCCGACGCCGAAATCCTTCGGGACATAGACAGTCCTGGCCGCCAGGATCAGGCCCACGATGCCGAGGACCACAATCAGGGGCAAGTACACATGGTTTTTCATAAGGAGTCTCCTCCTGTCGGTAGGGTAATAAAAATGGAACAGGGTTAACGGACGTTCACAAGAACATCAGTTTGCAAACGCAAGAGACCGAACGCCGTCCCATAACCGCGACAGCGAAAGGAGACAGAGGTGAATAACACTTTATTTCACACGGCCGAAAACGTCGTTTTTGAGAGCGAGGCCTTCCCACAGGATCGCCAGGAAAGAGAGAGAAAAGCCGCCCAGCAGACCGAAGATATGGAGCACGCCTAATTTGATCAGCACGAAAAGAATGATAAAGATCGCCGTTAGTTTGATAATGCTGAGGATGGCCGTGGCCACGGTGGATGCCCCGGCGTTAACGACGTCTCTCAGAAAGAACCGCTCCACGGTCTTTGCGAGAAGCCGAAAATTCAGAAGACCGAGCGCTCCGCCGATAAGAATGCTCGCCGGAATGAACCACCAACGCTGTCCCGAGCCCCGTACAAGGGTATTCACGAGCACAGCCGCCGCGATACAGGACGTGAGGAGGGCTGTTTTTTTCGTCACACCCTTGATGATCGCCACCACGGTCTGCTGGTGTATCTGCGCTTCGTCAGTCATGTTTTTTGTCGTCATCCTTATCAAATGATTCCTGGCTCCGCTTGGCATACACAAACAGATTTCTGAACCCCCCGATAATGCCGAAGAGAAGAAATATCCCCGTAAACCAGGGAGAAGTGCCGAGCCATTGGTCTATCTTGATCCCGACGTACAGGCCGATCACCATGGCAAACACCAGGACCAGCCCCACGGTGCTCAGCGCACCGAGCATACGCATAAGCCTTTTGTCTTTTTCTTCCATGGTTTTCTTTAGCCTCTATGGACTCTATAAGCCCTTCAGACTCTTTCTCGCCGCCTCGATCGTTTTGGCGATATCCGCCCTGGTATGGGCAAGGGACAGAAACCCGGCTTCGAATTGGGACGGCGCAAGGTTCACCCCGTGCTTCAGCATGGCCAGGAAGAATCTACCGAACCGGGCAGTGTCCGAAGTCTTGGCGCTCGCAAAATCCTTGACCCTTTGGCCGGTGAAAAAACAGGTGAACATCGATCCGACGCGGTTGAACGCGGCCGGGACACCCGCTTCCGCTGCCGCCGACCGAAGCCCCTGTTCGAGCTCGTTGGAAATTTTTTCGAGTGTTTTATAGACGCCGGGTCTTGAAAGAAGCGTGAGGGTTTCGAGGCCGGCGGCCATGGCCAGGGGGTTTCCCGAGAGCGTGCCTGCCTGATAGATGGGGCCGAGCGGCGCGATCCGCTCCATGATCTCCCGTCTGCCGCCGAAGGCGCCGACGGGAAGTCCTCCGCCAATCACCTTGCCGAGGCAGGTAAGATCCGGCCGTATCCCGTAAAGCTGCTGCGCCCCGCCGAACGCAACGCGAAAACCGGTCATCACTTCGTCGAAGATAAGCACGATGCCGTATTGGTCGCAGATCCTACGCAGTCCCTGAAGAAATCCCGGTTCAGGCGGCACACACCCCATGTTGCCTGCCACCGGCTCAACGATGATGCAGGCAATCTGCTCGCCCATGCGGGCCGCGAGGTCACGCACCGCATCGAGATCGTTGTACGCCACGGTCAGCGTAAGTTTGGCGAGGTCGGCCGGCACGCCGGGGCTGTCCGGCAAGCCGAACGTGGCCACGCCGCTCCCCGCCTTTACCAGCAGGCTGTTGCCGTGGCCGTGGTAGCCGCCGTCGAATTTTACGATCTTGTCCCTGCCCGTAAAGCCCCGCGCCGCGCGGATAGCGCTCATCGTCGCTTCGGTGCCCGAGCTAACCATGCGCACGAGATCGATGGACGGAACAGCCTTCTTCACGAGCTTGGCCAGCAAAACCTCACGCTCCGTGGGGGCACCGAAGCTGGTTCCGTTTACAAGGGCCTGTTTCAGCGCCGCAGTCACGCGCGGATGGGCATGACCGAGGATCATCGGTCCCCAGGAAAGGACGTAATCGATATACGTCTTGCCGTCAACATCGAAGATCTTGGACCCTTTTGCCTTCTGAATAAAGAGCGGCTCTCCGCCCACCGAGCGAAACGCCCGGACAGGGCTGTTCACGCCTCCGGGGATGTGCTTTTTTGCCTCTTTGAACAGCTTCCTGGATCTGGGTCCTGACATGCATGCTCCTTGTTTTAAATCATATGCTATTAGTATACCCAAAGCTTTCACGTTGTGTACTTAGGCGGTAAAAGTTTTTTTACGAGAAAATCAACCACGCCTTCGACATCGTTGATATCGAATTGAGGAATGGAGAGTTCGAACGGTCTGTCGCTTACGAGCGCGAGATAGGAAGGATCGTTCATGCACAGCGGGCGTTCGCCGGAAACGGCTTGCCGAAACACTTCTATTTTGTTTCGAACGGTCTTCTTGAATCCCTCGTGTATCACGATGTCGGCGTCATCCGTGAGTTGTCCGAGTTCTTCCGGCGAAGGCTCATGCTCGATTTTTTTTAAGAGCGCCAGGCTTCCCGGACCCACGAGTATGACGGTATCCGCGCCTGCCTGCCGGAACCGCCAAGAATCCTTGCCGGGCTTGTCGAGGTCAAATCCGGCGGAGGCGTGTTTTACCACGGCCACGCGCAGCCCGCGCGCTTTCAGGACCCTCACGACTTTCTCGATGAGCGTTGTTTTACCGCTGTTCGATGATGCCGCTACAAAGGAAACCATGCGCATCGGTTTTCCAGTTCGCATTTTTTCATCTGTGTCCCGAATTGAAACCATCTCCGCTTCCACACATCCACGCTTTGACGCTTTTACTCAGAAGCCCTTCCTCACCTGCTACTTCTCCGTCAGGTCAGTGGAGACGCTTTTTTTCTTTCTTCCGAAAAAACGCGCAAAAAGGATCCCGATTTCATACAGCAGATAAATGGGGACCGAGATCAGGGTCTGGTTGAACACGTCCGGCGTTGGCGTCAGTATCGCGCCGAAAACGAATGAAGCCAGGAACGCATACTTGCGGTACTTCGCCAAAACGTCGGGGCTTACGATTCCCATGCGGCTCAGCAGAACGATGATGAGCGGGAGCTCGAACACGATGCCGCTCGCAAAGAGGAACTTCAGAACAAAATCGATATAGTCGCCTATCTTGATGATGGCGATCAGGTCTTCAGTCTTATAGGAAAGCAGGAATGGGACGGCGAACGGAAGCAGCAGCAGGTAGCAAAACAATACGCCAATTGCAAAAAAGAGGGTCGAGAAAAAAACGAAATAGCCCGCGTACTTGCGCTCCTGCTGCTTCAAACCCGGCGCGATAAATTTCCAGACTTGATACATCACGAGCGGAAACACGACCATGAGTCCGGATATAAGGCCGATCTTGAGATGAGCCCAAAAAGGCTCTATCAATGTCGTATAATGGAGCTTCTGCTGGACCTCGTTGGGGACAATAGAAAGAAACGGGAACGTATGCAGGAGCGTCAACTTTGAGTTCATGGGCCGCATGAGCGCCCTCAAGATGTCCTCGGAGTAGTTGAAGCAGAGCCCGAAACCCATGGTGATCCAAACGACGGACCAGAGGATCCTCTTTCTCAGCTCCGCCAGGTGGCTCCAGAACGGCATCCGCAGTTCGTCAGACATTTTTCTTGGACTCCTCGCTCTTGTTTTCTTCCGGCTTCTGCCCGGTTTCCTGCGGGGCCGCGGGCTTGTCTGCCTCAGGCGTTTCGTATGACGAAAAATCGAGCTTGCCGAATTTTTTTACTTCGTCCACGCCCGCGGTTTTTTCCACTTCCTTCATTTCTTCCTTGACGGATTCCTGGAAATCGTCCGTAGCCTTCTTGAACTCCGCCATGGCGCGGCCGATTGATTTCCCCAAGTCGGGCAGCTTCTTGGGGCCGAAAACGACCAGTGCAATGACGAATATAAGCAGCATCTCAGGTAATCCGAGACCAAACATAATTTCACCTCGAAGGACGCAGGGCCATGCTGGCGGCCAGCGTCAGTTATTTACTTTTTTTCCTCAGGCCTCAACTCGATCATCGCCTTGAGCTCCACGGCCTTGCTTTGGCGGATCACTTTGAGCGTAACGGTCTTGCCGATGTGGCCGAACGCCACCATGCGCGGAAGCTCGGCGGGGTCGAGGATCTTCTTGCCGTCAAGTTCCACGATAACGTCCCCGCGCTTGAGGCCTGCTTTGGCGGCCGGACCTCCCTCGGTAACGCCGTTCACGAGAGCTCCCAGAGGTTCCGCCAGGCCGATCGCGGCGGCAAGGTCGGGCGTAAGCTGTTGCGCGGAGACCCCGAGCCAGCCCATGTCCGGCCTGCCCTTCTCCTTGATGGACGGCAGGACCCCTTTTACCATGGTGATGGGAATGGCAAACCCCAGGTTCTGGCCGCTGGCGATAATAACGGTGTTGATCCCGACGACCTCGCCGTCG
>JBGPUS010000178.1:0-5239 GCA_041491325.1 Nitrospirota bacterium
AGGGCTATTTTATGAGAATTGCGGGGGCCGTGCTCGATAATAAGGTTGTCCGGCGGCGTTGCGAAAGTCGTGACCGGCGCAATGAGAAAGGCGAGGCTAAGAAACAGGAGTTTAGTATAGAGCCTGAGAGGCAAAGTCATGTTTTATTGTAAACCAGGGTCCTGACACGGTCAATGAAAAAAAGCAGGGCGCCGAATCAAAATGACTCGTCTTTTGTTATACTGTAAAAGCGACAAAAAAAACGATTACGAACAGGAGGGAATTGCAATGAGACAAAAGATTCTGGTAGTTGCAGTCTTTTTAGGAGTGCTGGCGGCGCTCCCGGCATTTGGCGCGGAGCTCGTGGTCCCCATGAACCTCGTGAACGAGCAGGGTGTCGGCCAGAGTATTGGAACGGTCACAATATCCGAAGGACCAGGCGGCCTTATCTTCACGCCGAAGCTCACCGGCTTGACGCCCGGTGGCCACGGGTTCCATGTGCATCAGAACCCCGATTGCGCAATAGCCATGAAAGACGGAAAGCAGGTCCCCGGTCTTGCGGCGGGTGGGCACTATGACCCCGCCGGAACAGCAAAACATCTGGGCCCGCAGGGGGCCGGGCATCTCGGCGATCTTCCGGCGCTTATTGTCGGGGCTGATGGGAAGACAACGACCGCCGTCGTCGCGCCCCGGCTCAAGATGTCTGACCTGAAAGGCCGATCGCTCATGATCCATGCAGGCGGGGACAATTATTCCGACCAGCCGGCGCCTCTGGGCGGGGGCGGGGCAAGGGTGGCCTGCGGAGTGTCCAAGTAGTTTTTTGTTCTGAACGATCAGTCATGGATCAACTTGATGTGGTAGACGGCCTCTAATCAAGAGCGATTATTTGATAAGGCCCTAAAAAACCGGGACCTCCGTTGATGGAGGTTCCGGTTTTATTTTTGTGCGGGAGTATGAGGAAAAGCTGACTGCCTCGCGTCGGCATCGAGGTCAAACCCGGATAGGAAGAACGACTACCGGTATGCCTTTATTATAAAATCTTCGCTGTACGGCGAAGATGGTGTGATTGTGAAAGATATTGGACAGAAAAGTGGTTTTGGGAAACACCAGCTGGCCGCCAAAAAGAATCGCATTGGGAAACCGTTCGAGAATTTCCGGCATGAGCTGGTCTATCTCTTCGACGACGTCAGTGCCGAAGGAGGTATAGCCCGCTGCATAGTAGCCATGACTTCGCATGTAGTTCACATAGCGATCCAGCTCCTTCTTTACGTCGGTTTTCATGCGCGCGACTTCCTCCGCGCCCTTGTAATTTCCCGCGTCCACCACGCCGATCTGAATAAACACAAAGTTCTTAAACGTGCCGCCGAAAAGACGGATGATGCTGAAGAGGGTGTGGAGTCCCAATCCATTAAAGCCGTTCACGAGAAGGACGGCGGTCTTATCGTGGGGGTCAAACTTGACATTCAACTCTTTATCGGACGTACCGACTGGTCCAACGGGTTCCGCTGCTTTCACGAGCTCATCCAACCGGTGCAGGATCTGAAACGTATTGCGGTAATGGCGTTTGGTCAGGACCGCAATGCCTATCAGCGTCCCGGTCAGAAGCAGGGTGATCCAGCCTCCTTCATGGAACTTTATTATCGTCAAGGTCATAAGGATAAAAAAAGTAAGCGACATGCCCAGACCATTCACAAAGAGTTTTTTTCTCCAGCGGGCCTCCTTGGCGCGGACCTGCCACCAATGGCGCACCATGCCGAGTTGAGAAAGGAAAAAGGTAATGAACACGTTGATACTGTAAAGGACAACGAGGTACGTTACCGACCCGTTGGTCAAAACCATCGTCAACAGGGCCGCGCCCCCCATAAGCAGGATGCCCTTCTGGGTAACGAGGCGATCACTCAGCATGGAGAATTTTGTCGGAAACCAGCGGTCAAGGGCCATGTTCGAGAGCACGCGCGGGCCGTCCAGAAATCCCGCCTGGGCCGCGATGAATAAAAGCGCCGCCTCCGAAAGCAGGGTAACCAGGACGAACGCGGTCCCCGACTTGCCCCAGCCCTGCGTCATGGTCTCGAATAAAACCGCGTTCAACGTTTTTCCTGATTGCGGCGTGACGCGGAACAGGAGGTATGCGATCATCAGGCCCATCACGGTCAGGGCGAGGGAGAACGCCATGTACCGCATGGTGCGCTTGCCGGTCTTTACTCTCGGCTCCCGGAGAATAGGCAGGCCGTTGCTCACCGCCTCAATTCCCGTGTAGGTGCCCGCTCCCATGCCGTAAGCCCTGAGGATCAGGAGAATCATCCCGCCCAGCCCTAGCTCCGCCTGCGATCTCGCTACGTCAACTCTGGTCGCAGTGACGATCTCGCCGAGGTTCCCGGCATGCATGACGAGGGCATAGATAATAATGAACGCATGCGTTACCACGAAGGTAAGAAAAATGGGCACGAGGGGCAGGACGGACTCCTTTACCCCGCGCATGTTCATCACGGTAAGCAGCAAGACGCCAAAAATGGCGAAGGCGAGTTTGTACGGCAAATACGCCGGGGGAAGAAAGCTGAATAACGCGTCCGCGCCGCTGGCCACGGAAATGGTGATCGTAAGAACGTAGTCAATGAGGAGGGCGCAGCCGGAAACCATGCCGGTTGCAGGGGACAGCAATTTGCTCGCAACGAGATAGCCTCCGCCCCCCGTCGGGAAGAGCTCGATGATCTGCGAGTAGCTTGCGGCGATGATGAGGACCGTGAGCCCGGACATGATCGCGACAAAAATGCTCAGATGGAAATGTCCCTGGAGCGCGAGAAACGTTTCCTCCGGGCCGTAACAGGATGAGGAAAGCCCGTCTGCGCCCAGCCCCACCCATGCAAAGAAGGCAATGAGAGTGAGCTTGTGGAAGAGCGACGTATCTTCAATATTATGCTTGCCGCCGAGAATCAGAGTTTTCACTTGTTTCATAATCGGTTGCTTCTGCTTCATAAAAAATGCCTCCCGGGCAGGGACAAAAAAGCGGATTCGTGCGCCGTTCCCTTTCCCCTGCCGTACATTTGTTCATTCATCAAAATCAAACTTCAGACGATAACCCACTCCGGGCTCGTTCATCAAAAAACGAGGCCGGGCCGGCTCCGTCTCAAGTTTATGCCTGAGCTGTGTCATATAAACCCGCAGATACTGGACCTCGTTCACGTGAGCCGGGCCCCAGACGTCCAGCAAAAGTTGGCGATGAGTGATCACCTTGCCCGCATGGCGAATCAGCACCGTCAGCAGCTTGTACTCGATGGGCGTGAGATGAACTTCCTTGTCATCGAGAAAAACCAGCCGCTGGGCGAGATCGACACGCAGGTTCTGGAGGGTGAAGATCGGTTCAGACCGTCCTGATCGGCCTCGAACCGAGTGACGCAGCGCAACGCGAATCCTCGCCAGAAGTTCATTGGCATTGAACGGCTTGGTCAGATAGTCGTCTGCCCCAAAGTCGAGTGCTTTTACCTTGTCCTGCTCCTGTTCCCGTGCCGAAATGACGATAATAGGGGTCTGTGTCCATTCTCGGAGCCGCCTGGCGACCTCGAGACCATCGATATCAGGCAGGCTTAGATCGAGCAGCACGACGTCCGGGTTGCGCGATGCTGCCTGCAGCAAACCTTCGTTCCCTGTAGTCGCCTCGATCAGGCGGTATCCCTGGCTCTGGAGAGTGATCCGGAGAAAACGGCGCATCTGCTGCTCGTCTTCGATCAGTAATATGAGTTCTTTTTCTTCAGGCATTTTAGAAAACCAAATGTGTGTATGTGTTGATGCGTGGAAGCGGTAACGCGAAAAAGAGTGAATGAGTGTAAGCGGAAAATCACCAACATCTACGCATCCCCGCATCAACGCTTTACCGCATATCCTTTTTCACGCTTCAACACATATACACATTCACTCGCTTTCCTCTTCCCGCGTCGGCAACGGCGGCACTCCCGCCGCAGACAGAGTGAACCGGAAAACGGCCCCGCCGCCCGGGCGGTTCTCAGCCCAGATCCTGCCGCCGTGCGCGGAGATGATGGCCCGGCAGATCGCGAGCCCCAGTCCCACTCCCCCACCTGCATAACGACCTCGGAAGAATTTATCAAAGATGCGCTCTTCCTCCCCGGGCTGTATGCCCGGGCCGCGGTCCGCCAGGTCCACGGTCACGGTGTATAATTCCTCGGATGCCGAGAGTTCCAGCCGTGTTCCTGGGGGAGCATATTTGATCGCATTCTCGAACAGGTTCATGAAAACCTGCTCGAGGAGCAGCCCGTCAAAAGGAATGAGCGGAAGATTTGCCGGGAGGTTAAGCGTTAGTGGATGATCGTTCAAGCGTTCGCCCAGCCCGTTCAGCACGACGCCTACGATCTCTTCCAGCGACTGCCACTCCTTCCGGACGGCGATGCCTCCGGATTCCAGGCGCGTCATCGCGAGGACGTTCTTGATGATCCTGCTTAGCCGCTCGGATTCCTCCTGGATCGTCTCGAGAAGTTCTCGCCGACTCTGCTGGTCAAGAGTGGCATCTGCCGCCAGGAGCGTGCTGGCGGCGCCGGTAACGGAGGTCAGAGGGGTCCGGAGATCATGAGATATAGAACTCAGGAGAGTGTTCCTGAGGCTTTCCGTCTCAGCCTTCACTAGTGCCTGGTGGCTCTCCTCCGCGAGGAGAGCCCGCTCGATGGCTATCCCTGTTTGATTGATGAACGCCTCCAGGTACCTCAGCTGCCCCTGATCAAGTTTTTTCCCGAGCTCTCGTGGACGTAACCCTACAACGCCGATGTTGCCGGCAGACGCAATCAGGGGCAGATACAGCGCTTCAGCATCAAGCCCGGTCAGGGCGTGCAATCCGGCAGGCTGGCGGTTGTCAAATACCCATTGGGCGGCTTCCCGCTCTATCTCGTTCCACGAAAAGTTTGGCGCAGGAGGCAATAGTTTGCCGTGCGCGTCCGGCAGGAGCACGACCACCATGCTGTCGAAAAGCTTCCCCATGTGCTGCTCAGCGATTGCTTTCAGCTTGTCCATGTCCCGCTCACGCACGAGTGCACGGCTCAGATCGTATAATGCGGCGGTTCTCTGCTCTTTCCAAAGGGAATCATTTGCCTGTTGTTTGATCCGAAGGGTCAGCCGGCTGGTGGCCAGCGCCACAAAGAACATGACTGCAAAGGTAACGAGATACCGCGTATTGCTTACGGCAAAAGTAAAGCGGGGGGGAATGAAAAAATAGTCGAAGGCCGCTACGCTCAGGAGCGCGGCCAGAAGCGCCGGCCAT
>JBGPUS010000179.1:0-5181 GCA_041491325.1 Nitrospirota bacterium
TCGGCAGGTCCACTCCTACTTCGAAAAATCCGGGAATGTTCTTCCGATACCGGAAGTTCAGTTCCGTCACTTCCATGTCGAGATGGGCGCTCCAGAATGCCGAGTCCGCCATTACAAAGACGCTCGAATGCGAGAGGCTGATGGAAAATGAACTTTCCGTGGACGCGGACTCCAGATAGGGTTGGTCAATGGGAAGAAAAATAGGGAACTGATTCTTCACCTGCAGAGGGCCCTCAAAAACGGCAGCAGAGGAAGAACCAAGAGGAATCAGCGTTACGAGAAGGACAAGCAAGGAAAGGGTAAGATTAGTCATCATTGGCAAAAGCATCTATCTTTCATCAGAGAAACCCACAAGAGCAACTGCAGGTCATACTATTGCATATTTCGTGAAGTTTGTCAAAATGTCCCGTATTTGTTGGCATCGGGGATGGGGGATCTGTTCACGGAGCCGTTCCTTACCTGCCATGAAAAAAGGCCGCCGGATTCGAAGTCCGGCAGGCTCTTATTGTCCAAAGCCCGTTTACCACGCGGCCACACGTCTCTTATATGGGAAGGACCGAAACCATGAGCGGCCAGTGATAGGTTCCCGGCTGCGCATCTTTTACCAGAACAAAGCGGTAATGCACGTCCAGCGTTGCGCCGCCCCGGACATAGGGCTGAGGCACCCATCCTCCACCCGGGGATAACCGGACCTCTCTGCCCCCCACGATTACATTCACGGAATTGACGATGGAAGAGGGGTCACCCATGACCTCGAAAGACAGCAGGTAACCGGCGGGATTATTGCTCTTGACGATAATGCGGGTGGCGGCGGGGATATCCACATAGCCCCGCATGATGTCGGTGTTCGTGACGACGAGTTCCGGGGCTTGGCTGAGGACGGTCATGGTCGTATGTTCGCGCACAACGGCGCTGACGTTTACCTTCGAACTCGTTTCCGGTCCCGAGGCGCTTCCCGCGTTGGCTTTCCCGGCGCCGGCAATGCTTGCCAGGGACAACGCCGCAACCAGGGCAGCAGTCAGCAGCTTTTGCTGAATTTTCAGGCCGTGATCTATTTGATGGGCTTGAACATAGCCCGCCTCGACCAGAACATAGCCTATCTTCTTTTTGGAGAGTTTTTGCCGTTTCAGAACATCTTCGAGCTGGTCCCGGCTTATCTGCCCGGTGGTTACGAGAATCTCGCCGAGTCTTAATTTTTCAGATAGGGCTGTTTCCGCGCGCTGGCTTTCTTGAAAGGCGAGGATGGCGCTGAGTTCATAGTCGATCAACAAGCCGTGCCGGACCAGGATCTCGCCGAGTTTCTCGCCCGTGCGCTGCTGTTCCCGCAGGGCATAATCGAGCTGCGCCGGGGTAAGCCGCTTGGCCTTGAGTAACAGCTCGCCGAGAAGAAGGCGGACACCAGCCGCTATTTTTACAGCGTCCGCTGAAGAAGACAGGTCCCTCTGAATGGACAGGACCGCTTTCAGTTCAAGAGGGTCCAACAGACCCATCCGGACGAGCGTTTCTCCGAGCTGATCATTCGTCTTTTTTTGCTGTTCTACCGCGGCTTCGAGGCTTTTCGGAGAGATGAACTCTCCTTCGACGAGAATTTTACCGAGCAGGCGTTTGGTTGTCGTAAAGCCTGCGTGAGGGTTATTATTGTGGATATTTCGCATAAAACCTCCATAATTACAACATGTTGCTATGTTCATGGAGAGGGCTTGTCTTTCTGCTTTCTATCGACTGCCATACTGATTGCTCTTAATCGTTTCATGTCAATGATATTATACCACAAAAAATACAAAAAGCTATTTTAATTAGTAATATTTCTGGGTGAAGAATAGGGTGGGAGCGGTCTTGCGGACCCGTGGACGGTTTCGACGGCGACGCACATAACCTCGCCGAGCTCCGTAATCGGGTCTTCAGTCTTCGGAAAGGTTATGGTGAACGTGCATCGTTTGCCCTCGCGGTTCACCGACGCCTCATAGGTCCCGGGCTTTATCGCGTTGCCGCCGGACGCTTTTCTTTGGACGATGGCCCGGCAGCTTTGTTTATCTTTGACGCCGGTTTTTCCGTCCTCGGGAAGAGCATTCTCCGCGTAGAATTCGCCGTCCTTGCCCGTGGGGAACGTAACTTCTTTTTCATCGACTTTCATGGTTATATCCACGTATTCCAAAGATATCTTTTTTTCGTTTTGCCGGGTAACAAGGCTTCCTGTCACAGCCTGGACCTTGGCTGCTTCGAATGCAATGCAGGAACCGCTCCAGAGTGACGGAGACAAAACAGCGTTCACTCCGGAGATGCTGTAATCCATGGGAATGTTCTTTACGTCTAACGTTATCTGGTTCTGGCTGTAGGACGTCAACGAAGGCACGACCATCATGCCCGAGGCATTCGTCTTCCCGATTTCCTGGCCGTTGTTCAATACCGTCGCGTCCGAAACATTGTCCACGGTAACCACGCCAAAACTATCGCTGACCGGCCTCGACAGTCCGTAAAACCCGCCTGCGTTCACAAGCGACCCGGAAGCGGATAGGGTGTACGTTTTGCTCGTGCTGGTTGTGTAGTCCTGGCCGTTCGTACTGACTTTTGCATTCTGGAACGAGGAATCAAAGGAATAGATGCCGTAGCGGGCATTATACTGAACGAACGGATTGAAGGAGCTCGAGTATGCCGCGCTCGTGTCGGTCCGGGCGAGGGACGCGCGATAACCGAGGCCTTCTCCCACGGGCGCGTCTTTTTGCACTTGAAGCGTTTCCGTATTGGTCTCTCCGGTCCTGGTGTACTGCGCCGCTCCATGAACGTCCTTTTCAAAATTCACGTTTATGCCGAGAAACAGGCTGTACGTAGTATCGACGATGCGCGTGGCGGAAGCGGTCACGAAGAGGCTGGTCGATTTCGAAAGCCCTCTTGAACCGGATATGGTGGAAACGCGGGTTGTCGTCCCTCCGTGGGTCCCGGACTCGGAATAGCCGAGGGACGCGCTACCGAACGGAAGGAGCAGAAACCCCGCGCTCAGACCCAGCTCATACTTCGTTGAATCAGGGGAAGGGGGAGCCCCGACGGTCGCGTAGTCCCTTGAAAATTCCCGGACGAGCAGGTTGGTATTGAAGCTCAGCAGCTGATAGGTGTGCTGGAACGAGGCGGCTGACCCGATTGTTCCGTGCTCACTGCTCGCTGCAAGCGAAACGGTGAATGCTCCCGCGCGAGGTATCGAGAGCGACGTGAACAGTCCTGCGTTAGTGACGCCGCCCGAGCCTTCGGCTCGCGCTCCTACATTCAGATTATTCGTCACGCCGTATCGGTGGAACGCGGAAAAGGCCGAGGCGCCGTACTCGCTGCTCCTGACTCCGTATTGTTCCCTTATGAAACCGGCGTTGTAGCTGTATTCATGAAGGCCTTCCCGCAGCAGCAACGTGCTGAAATACGTCGGGTACGAGATTCTCTGTTCGCGGCCGAATGGGTCCTTCAGCACGACATCAATCGTGTGGGCGCCGCCATAGGAGTAGATGTTTTTCAGATCGAAGGACCCAGGCGCAAGGGCCTGCTTCGAGACCAGAACTCCGTCCATATAAATATCCGCCTGGGAGGGGAATGCTGTAACGCCTTTTATGTTGAACACCGGCTGGGTGATGAAATAAGGGTCGATTCTGTAGACTTTGGAAATACCCACGCCCCCCATATTGACCGTGCTTCCCAGGTCCCCGGAATTCGCAAACTGGTCTCCCAGCACGAACCACTGGAGGTTATTGCGCTGTTCGTACGTGGCGCTTGTTTGGAGCCGCACGAAATTGTCGTCGCTCCTGGTGCTCGTATAGAGTGAATCGGAAACGAAAAACAGGTCCCCCGTCCTTGCGCCGAGCTTGTTGGACATCGTAAAAGCTTGGAAACCGAGAGGGTCGGCGTAGGCGTACGTCACGCCGTAATTCAGAAAAGCACTCGTTTCGCGGGGGTAATAAACATTTTGCGGCCTGAACCGGAGCGGGTAAAGATCAATGGAGGTCTGTTGCGCTTCCGTGGTCTTTCCCATGAGCGAGACGGTCAGGCTCTTTTCATCGAAGAAATACTTCACCTCGCGCACCGCGCTTAGGGGAACGTAGGGCTCATTCCGGATCAGCACGGCCTGATCTTCCGCAAAGTTCAATTTCAGACCGGAAAGCTCTTCTCTCCGCACATACAATTCTCCCGCAGCATCGAGCTCAACGAAGAAGTCGCCCTTGGATTCACCGTTAAGCGACAGGCTCACGACAATCTGGGTAGTCTCCCGGGAATATTCGGCGGGAAGTGTGGTTTTGTTCGTAGGCGACGGGGTCGAGGGGGCAAGGGGAGGCGAAGAAACAATTTCCCCGGCTGAAGAAGGGGCAGCCGCGGAGAGGGTGAGTACTGTCGCACCCGCGAGGATAAAAAAGAATAAGGGACCGCTCCGCGCTGATATCCGGGTACGGATACGCTGAATGATCACGAATCTATTGCCCGCACATCTCCTTATGAACATTCAGAGTCCCATTCATGGCGAAATTCTCCGCTTCGGCTTTTATCTCGAGGGAGGCGATATTCTTGCAAAGGTCTTTCGGAACGGCTGCTTCGAACGAACGCGAGAGACCGCGCAGGACATACCAGCCTGCTATTTGTTTGGAGAAAAGCTCCTTGCCGTCGCGGCCTTTTCCCAGGAAGGTCACAAAGAGTAGTTTAAGATGAATATTTCCCGCGTTTCTTATCGTCGCCCTGGCCTCGCCTCCGGAAAGTTCAATTTTTTCCATCACGCCGCTTTCCTGCTGCTTCGCAGGCTTGACAAAAATCGGCGTCGCATATCGAAAGGCGATAGTGAGCCCTGCCTTCACTTTGCCCGGGGTTTTCCCTCCCGTAGCTTGCTCCTGCGACGGGATTTCTTCCACGAAGAGCCGATAGGTCTTCTCCTGGAGGGGAGGGGGGCCTTTGAAACCGATTCTGATCGCACGCTGTTCATTTGGTCCCACGGTCATAACTTTCGGGAAGAACACAATGTCCCGGGTATCCGAATATACGTCTTTGCCGGTTGTATCCTGGGCCCATTCTTTTACCGATACCTGGCAATTCAGCTTATCGGCCCCGTTATTGGTTACGGTAAATGCGCCGCTCTTCGTAGTTCCACCCAAATCGAGGAACGTCGGAAGTATTCTAAAATCGGAAGAGAAAACCAGTGAAACCGCTGAAAACAGGAAA
>JBGPUS010000180.1:0-5178 GCA_041491325.1 Nitrospirota bacterium
AGGCTCGGCTTGGCGTGCGCCTGCCTCGATCAATAGCTTCATGGTGCGCCGGAGCGGCATCATCCCCCCATGGCAATTGAGTTCAACAACGTCCTCGCGAGTGTAGGAAGCGGGCGCGCGCATCACGCTTGCCAGCGCCTCATCTACGCTCTCCCCTGTTGCAAAATCAACGACATGGCCGTAATGGAGCGTATGGGTCGGTACGGTGTCAAGGTTTTCGTAGTTACGAAGCTTGAATACGCGGGAAGCGATCGTAACGGCTTCTTTACCGCTGATGCGGATGATGCCGATTCCGCCTTCCCCCGGAGGCGTCGAGACCGCGCATATGGTTTCCTGTTCGAACATAAGCCGTATACTACCACAGTGGACACGGTCTAAAAAACACCTTTTTGAAAAGCGCCGACGGCAGAAACAAAGTTTTCCTTACGAAACAGATTTTATGCTACAATAATTGCGAGGCCGTGCCCCCATGAAATCACACGATATAAAAAAATTGGTTGAAAAGTATTCTTCCAAACAGCTTGAGACCTGTATCCGGCAGCAGCTGGACCGGGGTCAAAACGAGTGCAATCTGGTGGAAGGCGCCGATGAGGTGATCGAAGAACTGAGCCAGGCCGAGGTCATACGCGAAATGATGGACAAGGGAATGGCTTTTTCCGAGGCCCTTCGCGAGCTTGGCCGAAGAATACGGGCGGTATATGGAAAGGATGGGGAATAATGAACTCAAAAACGCTCTGGGAGCGGTATAAAAAACATCTCTGCGCGAATCCCTCCATCGGCTTGACGCTCGACATCAGCAGGATGAATTTTGCCGACGATTATCTGGACCGCATGGAGCCGGAGATGCAAAAAGCCTATAGGGCGATGGACGCCCTGGAACAGGGCGGCAGAGCCAACCCCGACGAGGACCGTATGGTCGGGCATTATTGGCTTCGCGCGCCCGGGCTCGCGCCCTCAGCGGAAATCCGCAAGGAAATTGAAGACACGCTGCGCGCTGTTAAAGATTTTACCTTTTCAGTGCATGCCGGCAAGATCATGCCCCGGAAACGCGCGCGCTTTACGCGGTTTGTGAGCGTGGGCATCGGCGGTTCGGCTTTGGGACCCCAATTCATTGCCGACGCGCTCGGTTCGCTATCCGACAGGATGCGTCCCTATTTTTTGGACAATACGGACCCGGAAGGGTTAGACCGTCTGCTTGCCGAACTCGGCAACGAGCTGGCTGATACGCTCGTTCTTGTAATATCCAAAAGCGGCGGCACTATTGAAACGAGAAACGGAATGCTGGAACTGGCAGCGGCCTTCCGAAAGGCGAACCTTATATTTGAAAGACACGCCGTTGCAATTACAGGAGTGGGGAGCAAGCTGTACAATGAAGCCGGCAAAGGAGGCTGGCTGGCACGATTTCCCATGTGGGACTGGATAGGTGGGAGAACATCCCTTATGTCCGTTGTCGGACTGCTTCCCGGCGCCCTTCAGGGCCTAGATATAGAAGGGATGTTGAAAGGCGCTTCGATCTGCGATGAAGCAACCCGCAGTAAAGATACCCGGTCTAATCCCGCGGCTCTCCTTGCCCTTGCCTGGCATCATGCGACCAAAGGCAAGGGCCAAAAAGACATGGTGATTATACCGTACAAAGACCGGTTGCAGCTTTTCTCGAAGTATCTTCAGCAGCTCGTTATGGAATCTCTCGGCAAGGAAAAAGACCTAAGCGGCAATATCGTGAACCAGGGCATCGCGGTCTACGGCAATAAGGGCACTACGGACCAGCACGCGTATGTTCAGCAGCTTCGCGAGGGAATCAATAATTTTTTTGCCACGTTCATTGAAGTGTTGCACGATCATGATGCGCCGTCCCTCGAAGTGGAGCCCGGAGTCACGAGCGGGGATTATTTAAGCGCTTACCTTCAGGGAACACGGAATGCCCTTTTTGAGAAAGGGCGGGAGTCCGTGACGATCACGATAGATAAGCTCGATGCACGATCCATCGGCGCTCTCATCGCTCTCTATGAACGGGCGGTCGGATTTTATGCATCGCTGGTGAACATTAATGCCTATCATCAGCCTGGTGTTGAGGCTGGGAAGAAAATGGCCGACGCAATTATCAAGCTTCAGACCGATGTGTTCGCCTACCTTGGCAAGAATGCCGGTTCGTCGTTCACGGCGGAAGAGATATCCAGAGCTCTCGGCGTGGAAGAGGACACAGAGGCGGTCTTCAAGATCCTTATGCACGCGAGCGCGAACAATGACCACAAGGTACTTAAGACCGAAGGCAAGAAAATGTTCGAGGCGAGGTATTCCGTGGCATCATCGTAACCGGATATGGAAAGGCTCCCTGCAAAGTGTTTTAAACAGCGCCGATGATATTAAAAAATCGGAGAATATCTTCTTCCGTATTATAAAAGTGGGGCGACACGCGAAGCCCGCGCCCGCGGACGTTGACCATGATCCCCTTTTCCCGCAATGCATCGCGCATTTTTACCGGATCAAACGGACCGGAAAAAGTGATGTTCCCTCCCCGCTCCTGCCGCGGCTTCGGGGTCAGGACCATGTAACCTCTCTTCTCGGCTTCTTGAATTATTACTTCACCGAGATCGAGTACGTGGCTTTCGATATTCCGGATTCCGACCTCTACTAAAAGTTCAATTGCCGCGCCAAGCCCGAAAATGCCCATGAGGTTCATGGAGCCCTCTTCGAAACGAAGGGCGTTCGTTTTCAGCCGAAAGTCAGGGTTCTCGAACTCGAACTCATTTTGGACACTCTTCCATCCGAGAAGGAGCGGATTGAGCTTTTCCGCAACTTCCTTCCTGCAGTAAAAGATGCCGACGCCTTCGGGTCCGAGCAGCCACTTGTGCGCGTCAGCCGAAAGGAAATCGATGTAATATTCTTTTACATTCATCGGAATGACACCGAGGCTCTGGATCGCATCCACGCAGAAAAGCACCCCTTGGTTCCGGCAGAGGTTGCCTATTTTCTCCAGGTCGGCCCTGAACCCATTCGAGAACTGGACCGAGCTTATGGCGAGGAGCCGCGTTCTCGAATCCATAAGCAGTTCCAGGTCTTTGATCAGAAGCTTTCCCTCTCGTGAAGGGACCATCCGGGTCTCGACCCCTTTCCGCCGGAGATTCAGCCAGGGGTACAGATTAGAAGGAAACTCTTTTTCATAGACAAGGAGGTTGTCCCCTGATTTCCAATCCAGCCCTCCGGCAACGAGAGACAGCCCGTGAGACGTGTTTTTGACAAACGCGATTTCCTCGGCCGTCGCATTGACAAGTTCCGCGCAGGCCCTTCTGACGTCGATGACCCGCTGTGCCCACTGTGGGTAGTAGAATGCGCCGCCCTCCGCAGCTTCCGTGAGAAAATTCTGAACAGCGGCTTTGACCCTCAGAGATATCGGCGCAACGCCGGCGTGGTCCAGGTAGATGTATTTTCGGGTAACGGGAAATTCGCGCCGGTAAGATTCTATTAACTTTATATCCATGAGCTCTTCACCTGTTGCGATATCAGGAATCCTGCGTCCTTGATTTTATATACTCTTCTTTCTCTTGCCGAGACAGAGACTTCATCCTGTATTCTTTCTTCAGTGCGCTCGACCGGTTCCGGCAACGCTCGTGATGGACGATTTTCACCGGAACACGGCCCCGGGTATAGCGAGAAGCGGTCCCCTCATTATGCTGTTTCACGCGGCGTGGCAGGTCATTGGTAATGCCGGTATACAGCGTGTTATCGCTGCACTTTAAGACGTAAAGATACCACGTTTTCATCACCGAGATTGTATCCGAGATGACCGGCATTATCAAGATGATTTGTAATCCCCGATATGCACGCGCGTAAAGTATCACAGACGGTCCTGCCTCATCACGTCAGGTCAAAAGTTCTTCTCTCGTACGATCCGCATCGCTATGCACTATTTCATACCTATGGCGAACAGGTATATAACTCACCCCGCGGTAATCGTTCAGTATTCCGCAGAACCTGCCTAATGACCGATAGTTTTCGGCATACTCGTTTCTTGAGCCGCATGATCCCCGTGGTCCGTGCATTACCAGCAATATCAGAGTATTTCCCTTATCTTGCCACGATGGTATCCCGCTTGCTAGAGGTACGAGCAAACCCGTGCATCATGCTTGTGTGTAAACAGCGCATGAATGCGGATCAAACCTTGTTCGCGCTTTCTAAAAGGAGGAAGTCAAAAATGGATTATATGCTGGCATTGAACGTGGTATTTTGTACGCTTATTGTTATTCTGGGATTCAGGCTCTACGGCAAAACCGGAGTTAAGGCCTTTGCATTCGTTGCCGTTGCTTATGTTCTGTTCGGGGCTTCGCATTTTTCCCTGCTCATGGGATGGACCGCCTTGAAGCCCATCCTCACGGCGGTAAGAGCAGGCGGCTACATTTTCATGATCATCGGATTGCTTGTGTAACAGCAACGTTCGACATGCCGAAAGGGATGCATACCGGTCTTGACGCAACATGTCTGATGAAGTAATATAAGCAGCAAAGCAAGCGGATACAATCTGCCATGAGGCCTCTTGAGATTCCACGATATGCTTAACAATCGAATCCCCTGCCGGTTCCTCGGTGTTGTTTTACTGTTCCTGCCGCTTCTTATTGCCGTATCCGCGCACGGCGATGCGCTCCCCCGCGAGGGAAAAGTCATCATCATCGGCGGCAATAAAGACTACCCCCCGTACGAGTTTCTCGACAAGGACGGAAACCCGGTCGGTTACAATGTAGACCTGACCAGGGCCATAGCGGACGTTATGGGAATGAAGGTCAAGTTTCGGCTGGGCGCCTGGGTTGATGTGCGAAAAGCCCTTGATACCGGAGAGGTCGATGTGCTGCAGGGCATGTCGTACTCCGAAGGCAGGGCAAAAGTCGTTGATTTCTCAAATCCCCACACCATCGTCAACCATTCCGTTTATGCAAAAAAGGGCTCGCTCCCCGTGAGCGCCCTGGAGGAACTCGAGGGCAAAGAGGTCGCATTTCATAATCGCGGCTTTATCCATGACTTCATCGTCGAGAAAGGACTCAAGGCGAGGCTGGCGCTGACGGATACCCAGGCCAGCGCCTTGCGGCTGGTGGCCGCCGGCAAGGTGGATTACGCCATTGTTGCAAGTCTTCCCGCGACCTATCTTATTAAAGAATATCAGCTTACCAATGTCGTGCCAGTTGCGCG
>JBGPUS010000181.1:0-5152 GCA_041491325.1 Nitrospirota bacterium
AAGCGCGCGAAGAAATCAGCCATCGCGGCTCGATCCTCCGGCCGCGCCGGGCGCAGAGTCGCCGTCGTCCCGTCGCGCAAAATAAGTCGTCCGCGATCCGGCGAATCTTGTGACGGAAGGGGCAAATAACGGGGGCGCACCGCGGGCATGGATAGTTTGCCGGTTCCTTTCTTAACTGCTGACATTCAGCCTAAACTTCCGCGTGAGAAGCAATCTCGGTCTCGCTTCGAAGTGATCTTCGTTTGTTAAAAGCTTTTGCCACGCCAAGACAAATCGCATGCGCCGATGTTCCGAGAGATCTAACGAGCAACTTCCATGCCCCGATACGAGTGAAATCGCTTGGGATTCTGGCTCCGCGAGAGTGCGATTCTCATTGTTGAGAGATCGGCAGGTTCAGCTTCTCAATCGTGCCATGTTGAGAACCGACAAAGTCTGATTACATACGCCGGTCTCAAGCAATCTCTCCCCACGAATGAAGCTCGGAGGTCTATTCGATGGCGAAGGCCTGGGCTGACATGGAAAAGGTTGAGATATCTGTTGAGCGCGGTGGTCGCCCAGATACTGCGCGTTTCGATGCGTCCGTGGTCGGCCAGGTCGTGGCTGACGAAGTGGGATTGTTTTCGATCCAGAAAGATCAGGGCCATCTTTTCCAGCAGCGTGGCTTGATGGGCTTTCGCGGTGAAGTGGTAGTGGGCCTAGCGTTTGACGACCCAGTACTCGGCCAGTTTGGGTTGGGTGTGCAGGGCGTCGGCGCTATGGAAACATTTCGAGCAAAAAGAGACGCCAGAGGAGAAAGCGGCGCTGCAAGTTATTGAAAAAAACTGGAGCCACCCGCCGGAGTCGAACCGGCGACCTACTGATTACGAATCAGTTGCTCTACCAACTGAGCTAGGGTGGCTCACTAAGGAAAATCAAAAAGTCAGCTTCTTTTTCGGGAAGGCTTTTTGGTCCCTGTAGCTAAAAATGTAGATAATGAGAGCTTCTTCGCCGCTTCTTTGAGATCCGAGTCGCTGACAATGTGATAGCGATCAAACACAGCTCTTGTCTTGTGGCCGGCCATCTGCATCGCAACGCGCTCCACGACCCCCGCGCGGACCATATTCCGCACAGCGGTTTTCCTGAAATCATGGGGAATCCTGTCCGCAAGCTTAGCCGTATCACACGCTTTATGCCACGCTTTGTAGTAATTGACAATTGGCCGCCTGCGATGGTGAAAAACAAGGGTGATAATGAGGCCGGTCTTCCTTTGAAGCGATAATGTCTTTTTTCTCTCGTCCTCAAGTAATGACCGGATTTCCTCGGTCATGTATATAATACTAGATAATTTTTTTGAGGTGCTTAAAGCGTGTCAGGCACAGGCGGGGTGAGAAGACTGGGAAAATTGCCGAAGTAGCTAAAACGAGTTTTCGTCTATTTCCTTCTTTGCCTCAGCAACTTGTTTTTTCAACTCCTTTAGTCGGCCGTACGATCGCAGATTTAGCGGGCGCAGAGAATATCGAAGCGTCGCATATCGCCGAAGCGATTCAGTATCGGAGTTTGGATCGGAGGATGTAATCGCGAATCGCGTCAATGGTCGAGCATCGGTTCTAACCGAAATGAACACATTCATGAGCAATCACAGCTTCGTTTTTGAAATCAGTGATGGCATCGCAACAATCCGGCTGAACGACCCTGACAAACTCAACGCGCTTTCCTTTCGAACCTAGGCGTGGAATTGGGCTCTGACTTGGAGTCTCAACAATTTTTTTTGATCTTGGATTTAGATGCGAAAGCTGAACAGGACGCGCGCTGTTGATGAAACCGATTGCGGTTTATGAATTGGGCTGGCGTTTGAGGCCGGCGCTCACTCAGATCTTAATCAACCCCTTTTCGATGTCGTCAAATTCGGCTTTGGAAATTCCACAGGCATCTAGAACAGGCTGTAGTTTTAGTCTATCGGCCATACCAACAGTAATAGCGAGCCTGGTCTTTGCTTGTAGCACGCGACAGATTGTGCCGCACATTTGAAGGGCATCTCCGTTGTCCTCCGACTTTGGGTAATATTTCGCCCAAACCCGGCCGATCTCTTTGTCATCCATTGTTCTCCTCAGTAGTCCTGGATCAGGAACTCGCCTCTGCGGGCTCGGCTTTCCGGTTGGGAACCCATAGTTTGAACCCGTCACTCTTCGGCATGGCGTTGCCCCCTGCGATCAGCAGCATCCATTCCGTCCCGAGGTTCAGGTTCTTTTCCTTTCGCGCTTTTGCTGCGCGCTTCGCCGGCGTGTAGTCTTTTAATATTGGATAAATACCGAGGACGTTGCGCAAACGGATCACGATCTGGCCGACAATCTGACAGATCCGAGACTCGCTTACCTGCAATTTTTCGCCAATTTTCTTGAGGGTGAGATCTTCGTGATAATACAGCGTCACAATCAAGCGCTCACGTTCCGGTAGGTTTTCAATCGCCGCCCTTAACTTGACTATGAGATCCTTTCTTTCAACGAAGCTAAACGGATCGAGAAAGGAATTGTGGCTGAATTTTTCATGAGCGCCTTGCCGGTCCGCCTTCGACGCCAGCGACAAAGCCTCGAGGCTGAGCAGCGGCGCATCGTTCACCTGCTGGTCGAGGTGAAAATAGTGGTCCAGCGAAACGTCAAGCTCCTTGGCCATCTCCTCTGCGGTAGGTTCGCGGACGAACTTGCCGGCAAGCTTGATGCGCGCGGCGTCGATTTTCCTTCCCCAGGAGCGTACCGAGCGGCTTATCCAATCGAGGGAACGCAGATATTGTATCACCTCGCCGTGGATGCGGTAGCGAGCATAGACTTCGAAATCATCGCCGCGTTGTGGATCGAAACGCTCCAGCGCTTCGAGCAGGCCGACAACGCCTGAGTGGATCAGTGATTCGAGATCGACTCTGCGGGGCAAGCGGCGGTGAATCTTTTCCGCGACCAAGTGAACCAGCGGCAGATACTGGGCTATCATCTCCCCCTTCGCCGGATTCCCGATCGGGCTTGGCCGCGTTCCACCTCCGGACAATTCTTTCTGGGTTGTCTTCATCGTCGGCCTTTCCACAATCGAAAGCGTCAGGGCCTCGACGTTGCCGCTGCTCGATTTCAATGTATGCGCTTCGCGAGCCAAAGCAGCGCGATCGCCGCCGTCAAGCGCTGCGCGCATTTGCCCTAATCGGTGGTGAATCGGTTGCAGAGATCTTTAAGATGGCGGTGACACGTTGAGCTTTGTAACTAAAGTTCATGAATTCTACGTCAACCTCCTGCTTACAAAAATTCTAGCTGAAATTGTCACTCGCTTCGCAGAATAAATAAATCAGCAAATATACTGATAAACGTCTAGGTGGAGTACGTATGATAAGCCGTTTTTTACTCGATGACTTTTCAAACAAAGTTGTTAAAGAAGAGGTATTGGGGGGGCTCAACTTATACTCCCGAGAGGAATTGCTTTGCGATTATAGGTTTCAGAAGCCGCTTGTGTGCGCATTCTCGCCATTAACACTAAGAACTTGACTAGTCCCTTTCTAGCTCTCCCTCTCAGTGTTTTTTCCACCCGATCTAAGGCTTTTACCGGTTAGTAAGTTTTCCATTGCCTTGTATTCTCTGTTGAAGAAAAGCGCCCACGGGCATCGTAAGTGAAATGGCCCGGACAGTTTCACGGGAGAATATAACCACGGCGACCTAAACTTGCACAGTCAGACTCCATACTCATCATCACGATGGGTAGCGTCTGGTTCGGAGGATACTTATGTTATCACCAAGAAAAATACTGATTGTCGAAGAGTGCCGCGATCTTCTCGAGCTTCTAGGAGAGGCGGTAGCCCTGTTGGGTTGGGAGCCAATCCCTGCCGAGAGTGACCAGGAAGCGCTGGATAAACTTGAGCGCGAAACACCGGCCGCCATTCTCCTGAACATGCCAACGCCGGTGATGAAAGGAATCAAGGTGGCAGCATCTCTAAAAGCGCATCCTGTCTACAAAAACATTCCGATTATTGCTGCGAGTGGGCGTTCCCGTGGACTGAACCGGGAACGCTGTCTTGCGCTGGGCTTTGACGATTTCATTTCTAAACCAATCGAGCTTCCCGAGCTTGAAATGCGTCTTACGAATATATTGGCCGTGGAAAAACGAAATGCAATCAGGGCGACAGCCCCCATGAATCTGGAATCTAATCGCCGTGAACGCAGTTCGATGGGTGCCCGCCATCGGAGAGTAGCGTAGTTATCCGCGCCCGCGTCTCAAAAGGAACTTCATATCCTTGCTGTTTTCTCTACGTGAAAGGAAGCGACATGAAAATAATTCGTCACGAAAACCGCATCGACACCACCTTGGGAGATCTCATAGCTGCGATCAGCGATGTCGCTTTTGAATATTCCGCTGACACAAAAGATGCCTACCAGCTTGCCCATATAGTTTTGCAGGAAATTCTGAAAGGCACGTCTCTCAGAGGTGAAATCTTATCTGGGCGTTCCGCTGATTGTTAAAGAAGAGGTATTGGGGGTGCTCAACTTATACTCCCAAGAGGAATTGCTTTACGATTATAGGTTTCAGAAGCCGCTTGTGCGCGCATTCTCGCCATTAACACTAAAAACTTAGCTAGTCCCTTTTTAGTTCTCTCCCTCGGGGCTTTTTCCACCCGATCTAAGGCTTTTACCGGTTAGTCCAGCTTTCCTTTGTGCTGTATTCTCTGTTGAAGAAAAGCGCCCACGGGCATCGTAAGTGAACTGGCCCTGCCAGTTTCACGGGAGAATATGACCACAGCGACCCTGACCATAGACGACGATCAGCAGTTTTTGGAATCTTGCAAAATCCACTGATCACCGACCTGGTGCCGTCGATCCAACAAGGCGCGCAGTCCCGGGCGATCTGCGGAAACAACAGCGGCTATGAACGGGCAAGAGGGATGGGGCGAGGTGATAGCAAAGCATGTACAGCAATACAGCAAATAAGGAGGATGCGCGGCTTATGAATCCTACATGGCAACCAAGTCAAAAGAGAAACCGGTGGGCTGTAATCTTGGCCGGGGGAGATGGCGTCAGGCTTCGCCCTCTGACACGGCGAATTTCGGGGGATGATCGACCCAAGCAGTTTTGTCCCGTTCTCGGCGAAGAGACTCTGCTCGATCAGACGCGCCGGCGCGTCACGTTGGGCTTCTCGCCCCAACGAA
>JBGPUS010000182.1:0-5147 GCA_041491325.1 Nitrospirota bacterium
CAGGAACTCACGATGCAGGCGAAGGGTGTGCTTCACATCCTCGGGTTTATCGGACTTTCCGAAACCCAAAAGATCGAGCGCGATCCCTTTTCTTCCCGTGTCCCGCGCGGTCTTCGGCAGAATATTTCTCCAGACGTAAGAAGAAGTGGGGGTCCCGTGTATAAAAAGGACCGGTGGGCCATCGCCTTCCTCCACATAGTGGATGCGATAACCCGCTATGCTTACGAAGCGGCTCTCGAAGGGAAATGTTGCCGATGGCCTTGTTTCGTCTGTATTCATGACGTCCTCCCGATGATTCTATCTTTCGGGATGCAACTTTTAACTAAAAGGTACCACCGCCCGGAAAGGATGTCAAGGCGCGGGCGTCCGGGTTGTCAGGCTTAGGTTTTCAATTGACAAAAGTTCGAAAAACTTTTAGACTTACATATTCGATATGAAACGTTCATGGTTGACGCTCACAGCGGAGCATGAGAGATTCTCCCCTCTTTGGAAAAGAGGGGTTAGGGGAGATTTTAATAAACAATATTTTCCAGCTGATTATAGGGGGTTTTCAGAATGAAAGGAAACATCATGCATAAAGAGATAGGGGTCGTCCTGCTCGCGGCCAGCATCGGCCTCCTGATCTGGGGCTACAACCTGTACGACTCATTCTCCTCCCACGTGGCGCGGACCTTCACGGGTTCTCCGACGGACAAAGCCGCGACGGTCCTCATTCTGGGAGGCATTTGCGCCGTACTCGGGATCTTCCAACTTACCAGAAAGTCGCGGTAAACTCCGGAAGGCGGGCGCTTCAGTCGCCCTACTTCACTTCTTCTATCTTCACGACATTCTCGTACTGAGAGAAGATCGGCAATCTCCATCCATATTTCTTGATCCGCACCAGCTTCCCTCGTAAGCGAATTGCGTCGTTCTGGACCGTGCCGGAATTGAACTTGAACCGGTACTTGGCGTCCTCATTGACAAAGGGACGGTCTTCCGTGGCGATCATGAACCTGCCGTCCACTTTCGCCATTTGGGCGTCGGTTATCCGCGTGGTAATGGTATCCGCGACAAAGTAACTGTAGAGCACGGTCGCAATACAGAGAACGATCCCGAGCAGGATCGCCTTGATCTTCAACTTCTTCATAAAGTCCGCCATAACGCCTCCTTAAATGGTTTATCATAACATACTTCATAAAAAGCATCATTCTAATTTTACAAAAAAAAGCCATTTGCCGTCTAAGACAAAGGGCTTTCGCAATTTTCGCTCTCAATAAAGTGTCTTCCCCGAATGAGTCTATCGGGGATATGGTTTCCTCAACAATGGATACCGGATTCCAGCTCAGAAGCACTGCGGGAACGACGAAATTAGAGGTAGTACCAAGATTGATGAAACCGTAAGAAGTAAGGATTTGCCACAGAGCACACAGAGCGCACAGAGGTAAGCCTTTAAAAAAACTAAAGATTTTCTCTGAGTCCTCTGTGACCTCGGTGGCTAAAAAGACTTTTTACGAATGCATCAAGATTGAGAAATTCGTAAAAAGTCTTAATCTACCGCTGAGGCGCGGAGGCACGGAGAAAAGCATATTGATAATAATCAGAATTTTTTCTGCGCCTCTGCGTCTCGGCGGTTAAATTCTACTTTTGCGAATCCATCAAGATTCATGCTATTTAGAGCCGATTCATAATTCGCGGCTAAACTCCCTCTCACCTCAGTCCTCTCCCCGACAGGGAGAGAATGCCGGATCGCTTTTCTCACGCCCTGCGCGCGCCCCGATGCAGGAAAATCTATTCTACGTTCCACTCCCCGGGTTTTAAGTGTCTGAGAATGTCTCTGCTGCCGTGGACGACAGCAACTACGAAACAAGCTTGGCCGGCTGTTTTATAGATAATACGATACGAACCGTAGATTAGTTCACGGATGGTTTTGTCTGAGAATTCCGGTACAATGCGGCCAATCAAGGGGGACTGCTGAAGTATGCGCGGCGCCCGTACAACACGCCTGCCGAACCGCTCGGCGTAGACAGCGGAGTCTCTGGCAATATATTCTATGAGGTCATGAATATCGTTCAGCGCCGGTTCTGTCCAGACGACTTTAGCCATCCCTCAACCCTTTTTTCCGCGTCTTCTTGTGGAATAACACGGCCCTCCTCTGCTGCCCGCAGGCCATGCTCCACTTTCTCCCGGACATATAGGTGGTAATGAATATCTTCCAGGGTTGAATCTTCAGGAAGGGCTTTGATAAGTTCAATTACCTGTTCTTTTACATGGGCCATATCAGCCACCTCCAACTTTGCTATATTATATCATATTATGTCATATTTCATAAGAAGCATCATGCATATTTTGTAAAACAAAAGCCCTTTGCCGTCTCCGGTAAAGGGCTTTTCATTCGTAAAAATCTCACACAACGCCGGCCTGGTCGGCTTGGTCCATATTACACGTTCTCTTTCATCTCCCACACGCCGCACGGGCAGATGCCTGCGCAGAAACCGCAGCCGATGCACTTGCTTTCATCCACCACGTACTCGAACGCTTTGTTCGGCAGTGTCTTGCGCGTGATCGCGCCGTAGTAGCACGTATCCACGCACATGCCGCAGTCCCGGCAGGAGCCGCAGCTCATGCAGCGGTCCGCCTCTTTTTTCGCCGAGAACTTGCCCATGGCCCGGCAGACTTCGTAGTACTGGGTCTTGATTTTTTCGTACGGAATTACCCGTCGCTCTTCAGGAACGTAGTCGGTGTTCATCAGCTGGGCGTGGACCACGTCTGCCGCGACCTTTCCCTGGCCGATGGCATGGGTTATCAGGCCCGGCTTGGTCGCGTCGCCGATTGCAAAGACCTTCACATCAGAGGTCTGGCCCAGCTCATTCACCACAAGATAGCCGCGGTCGGTGTGGATATTCGCGGGGAGGAAGTCGAGCACCGGCTTTTCGCCGATCGAGATGACCACCATATCGGCGTCGAGCGACGTGCCGTCCTTGAAATAGATCCTTTTTGCCTTGGCATCGTACTTCTCGGTCAGCTTCGGGAACAGGATCTGCGTCCCCTTTCCCGTTGCCAGCTCCTGCTCTTTGCCGAAGGAGGCGGGTTTCTGGATGTCCACGCAGGTCACGAGTTCGGCCCCGTGGTCCCAAGCCTGGCAGGCGATGTCCATGCCCACGTTGCCCGCGCCGATCACAACCACCTTCTTGCCTTTTAAGTTCCTCGGCTTGCCGAAGTTCACTTCTTTCAGGTAATCGATGCCCGCGACCACGTCCTCATGCCCGGGGAACGGGATGACGCGGCCTTCATGCGCGCCGACGGCGATAACTACAACCTCGTGGCCCTTATAAATATCCTCAAACTTCTTCTTGTCCACCGGAGATTTTACATGGACCTTCACGCCCAGTTCCGCGAAGCGGGAAAGCTCTTTGTCGAGGATTTTCTTCGGCAGGCGTTCCCGAGGAATGCACATCTCAAGTTTGCCGCCGATCTTTTCCGAAGCTTCATAGAGCTCGACCGTATGGCCTTTGAGACCGAGCTGCCATGCCGTGGAAAGCCCGCCCGGTCCGCCGCCGATCACGGCGATGGTGCGGCCCGTTGCCTTGGCCCTTTTCGGAGCTTTCAGGTTCAGCGCTGCCGTGCCGTACTCCTTGATGTTCATGGGTTGGTCGATCTTGGCGCGGGTGCAATCGGTCATGCAAAGGTTCGGACAGACCGTTCCGCATACCGTTGCCGGGAGCGGGCTGTACTGGAGCACCAGCGCCAGGGCCTCGGCTGTTTTCCCCTGCCGGATAAGCGCGGCGCGCTTGTGAGACGGGATACGCGACGGGCAGGCATACGCGCAGGGCGGAAGAAACTGGTCGTTCTTCCAGAGCGGCATCCAGCGCCGCTCTTCGCCGCTCGTGATATACGGAAGCACCGAGCGGTCGTGCGTGAGATACGCGCCGAACATGCCGCCCGCGCCGACTTCCTTCTCCCACACGTTCAGACGGAACTCGGTCAGGCCCATCTTGAGCTTGCCTTTTTTCTTCGCTTTCTCAGCCGGGGTGAACGCGATGAGCTTCTTCCAGGAGTTCGCGTCCCTGGTCAGCTCTTCGTAATAGGACATGCGGTCGATGGCCGTAAGATACGGCTTCATATTAGCGGTAAGCCACTCCCAGTCCTGCGGGGTGAGGTCCACAAGCTGCACATCGGCCTTGCTGTATTCGTTTTTGATAGGCCCCCGAAAATAAACCGTGCCGCCGACCATGCCGACGCAGGGGCGGTAGCCGAGGATGTTTTCGGTATCGCGAGGGTTCACGCCGCAGACCACGGCAATGCCGCCGGCTTTGAACTCCGCAAAGGAGTCGCCCACGCCACGGAAGTACCAGGACTGGAGGTCCGGGAGCCGGGGGTTCTTTTTGGTCATGGTGTCGCAGCGCGCGCCGCCGCCGCCCTGCACGTATAACATGCCCTGCGCGGCCGCGTTGTGCGCGCCGTTCGCCACGTCGCCGAGGACCGTGATGACCGCGCCGCAGTTGAGCCAGCCCGTGTCGTCGGAGGAGCTTCCTTTAATGACGATCTCGGTGTTGTCCATGCCCATGCTGCCGACACGCTGGCCTGCCGTGCCTTCGATGGTCACTTTGACCTTCGAGCCGCGCGGCCAGATCCTGCCGCCGAGGCCGTGCTGCCCGTCAGCCTGGACAGTGAGTTCCTGAGCGCCGTCCTTAACGGCCTTCTGGAGCTGCTCTTCGAGGTCCTTGGAGGATACCCGTTTTCCGTTGATATTGCCTTTGATTATCATTTAATTAACCCTATCTGCCACGAAGGCTCAAAGACACGAAGGAAAACTTTGTGACTTGGTGTCTTTGTGGCAAAGTATTGAGGTTTTTTATCAGCACACGTAGCTTATCTGCAGCCGTTCCGCGATGTCTTTGTCCGCCACCCCGAGCGCGTCCGACATGCCGATGGGAAGCTCCGTGCTCCTGCCGAGCGGCGCGAAGATCTTTTTGAGCTCCACGTCCGCGGCCTTGAAAACTTCGACGACCCGTTCCGCTACTTTGTCGGGATCAAGACGCCGGTACAGCTTCGGATCTTGTGTCGTAATACCGCGCGGGCACTTGCCGAGGTTGCATACGTTGCAGCGGTTGTACTCGTCGCCGAAACAACCCGCGGCCGCCTGCATGATGTACTTGCCGATGTCCACG
>JBGPUS010000183.1:0-5127 GCA_041491325.1 Nitrospirota bacterium
ATTTATTACAAGTATGAAGGCGTGAGCCCCGCCGGCAGCCACAAGCCGAATACCGCGATTCCGCAGGCGTCCTACAACAAAAAAGCGGGGATCAAACGCATCGCAACCGAGACCGGAGCGGGCCAGTGGGGTTCGTCCATGGCGCTCGCGGGCAAACTGTTCGGTCTCGACGTCACGGTCTACATGGTGAAGGTGAGCTTCGGCCAGAAGCCCTACCGGAGAATCATGATGGAGACCTGGGGCGCAACGGTGCACGCGAGCCCGTCGAACGTGACGAACGCGGGCAGGAAATTTCTCGAACTGGACCCCAACAGCACGGGGAGCCTCGGCATCGCCATCTCCGAGGCCGTGGAAGACGCGGCAACTCACGACGACACGAATTACGCCCTGGGTTCGGTCTTGAACCACGTGTGCATACACCAGAGCGTCATCGGACTGGAAGCCAAGAAGCAGATGGAGCTCGCCGGGGACTATCCTGACGTGGTGATCGGATGCTGCGGAGGCGGGAGCAATTTCTCGGGGATCGCCTTCCCGTTTTTGCACGACAAGCTGGACGGCAAAAAGAAAAATCTTCGGGCGCTTGCGGTGGAGCCCACATCATGCCCAACGCTGACCAAAGGCGAGTTCCGCTACGACTTCGGAGACGTTGCCGGGCTTACCCCGCTTATGACCATGTACACGCTCGGCCATGACTTCATGCCCTCGGGGATCCATGCGGGCGGACTCCGGTACCATGGAGACTCGCCGCTCGTGTCCCAGCTCTACAAGGATAAGATCATCGAGGCCAGGGCGTATCCGCAGACAAAAGTCTTTGAGGCCGCGATGCTCTTCTCGAATACGGAGTCGATCATTCCCGCTCCCGAAAGCGCGCATGCAATTCGCGCCGCGATCGATGAGGCGCTCCTCGCAAAAGAAGAGGGCAAACAAAAGACGATCCTCTTCAACCTGAGCGGCCACGGCTACCTCGATCTCCAGGCCTATGCCGACTACCGGGAAGGAAAACTGTTCGACCACGAGCACCCGGAAGAAGACATCAAAAAGTCACTCGCTAAACTGCCGAAAATATAGTGTGCATTCATTAGGTTTGAACCACCTCCCCAACCCCTCCTTGCCAAGGAGGGGCAGCAACGAGTCCCTCCCCTTGCTAAGGGGAGGCTAGGTGGGGTGGTTTTCGTGGCATTGCAAATGTAAAAAAAAATGACACAATGCGCTCTTTCCGCATTCACTCCCCGTCTTCGGGCGGGGAGTGTCCTTTTCATTGAGACGATGTTGGTCGTTGTGATCGAGAGGGGGGTGTTGATGCGCGCGAGGCGAGAATTATATCTTTGCGGTGTTCTTGAAGCGTTCAAGCGCATCGTGGGTGATCAGGATATGGTCTTCGGCTTCCTTGATGATTCCCTTCACGGACAGCGCTTTCATGCATTTTGAAACGGCCTCTCGTGACGAGCCTATGCGTGCGGCCAGTTCCTTGTGAGTGACTTTTCCCGCCCTGAGCAAGCCCGTCGCACCCGCTTTCCCGGAGGTCGCATCATCGAGCAGCGCCCGGACAAGCCGCTCGCCGACTTCGAAAAAGGCGAGGGACTCGATCATCTCGTCGGCCTTGCGGAGTCTCTCTGCCAGCGTGGTCAATAGTTCCACCGCGATGCGCGGGTTCTTGAAAAGGAGATCCAGGAAAATGTCCTTCTTGAGAACGGCAAGCTCGGAATCTGCATCCGCTACGATGGTAGCCGACCTGCCTTTTTCATCAAGCAAGCTCAGCTCTCCGAAAAACGCGCCCTTTTCGAAATTGGCGATCACCATCTCATCACCCTCGTCGTCCGTCAGGACGGCTTTGAGTTTTCCGGATTGCACGATATAGAGATCCGTGCTTAAATCCGTTTTATGAAAAACTACGCTGCCTTTTTTATAGGGGGCGTTCTTGCACCGCGCAGCGATTTCCTTGATTTGGCTGTCTTTGAGGTGGCTAAAAAGAGGGATGTTTTTTAAGTAATTGACGAGCATGATCATTAAGATATCATCCTTAGACAACAAAATCAAGCATATTACGAGTGTTGCTACGGGCCGTTTTTTTTGCCGCGCGCTCTTGCTCTGGAAAGAAACTTCCGGTAGAATAGCAATCACATGCCTGAATCACTCAAAACAAAGCTCACCCGCTGGGGGTTCAATTTCTTTCCCGCTTACCGCGGCGCCGGCGCGCGTGTCACGTACATCGCAAACGACTGGCGCGAGGTGCGTGTCCGGGTGCCGCTCTCCTGGAGGACGAGGAACTACGTGGGCACGATCTACGGCGGCAGCATGTACGGCGCGGTAGACCCCATCTACATGATCATGCTCATCAAGGTCCTCGGCCCGGCGTATATCGTATGGGACAAGGCGGCCTCCATCCATTTCAAGAAGCCGGGAATAAGCGCGCTCTCCGCGAAGTTTGTGATCACGGATGAAGAGATACGCGCAATCAAGACGGCGCTTGAACACGCGCACTCGGTCGAGCGCATCTATCACGTCGAGCTTCTGGATGCAGCAGGCAGTGTACGGGCTTCTGTTGAGAAAACACTTTATATTAGGAAAAAAGATTTATCAACGGGAGTGGTTCACGATTAATTTAACTGGTGAGCCTCTTGCAAAAGTCCTGTTTTTGTAGCCGCAGGCTTTAGCCTGCGCCCGTAACGCCGCGATAACAAAGAAAACACGCAAACTAAAGTTTGCGGCTACCACGTCGAATCTAGACTTTTGCAAGAGCCGCTGGTGCTAATAGCGTCTGTCTATGGCACCCTGTTAGTTGCACGGTTACGTATGCCGCGCGGTATTATCAGTTGCCCTTGGAAGTTCTCGCCAAAAATTCAACAGCAACGTAAAAAAGTTTTTCACCAGCATCGTAGTAATATTTGTGTTGTGATGAAGCGTCATTTGTTTGATGGCTGAACCGCCCCTGTCCGTAACCATAGTGACCGGTGAACTGATACCCGCCTTTAAGAACAATCTTCATGTGTTCGCCGGCGTTGAAGTTTACGCCGAGTGTCGGGCCGATGCCTATGCCGAAGAGCCGTATTGTGTAATCCTGAAAGCTATCTGGAGAGCCTTCAAACCACGAGAGGCTGAGTTGCGGGCCGAACCATACCCGGACGTCAGGAGTTATGAGTCCGCCAAACCCGAAGGCATTGCTAACGACAAAACCGTTCAGGTCGAGGTTTTTCCATGTGTTGCTGTTATGGTTACTGAAGCGTTCATATCCGATGTTGAGATTATAATTGAACAGCCGATCGCTGTCCGGGTTGGTATCCAGCGCAAGGCCGACGCCAAGACGATTCGTGCTTTTTTTGAATGTCTCATCGTCCCTCGTAGACCAGTCAGCGGTCCCGCCCCCACCCGAGGCATATAATCCAAGACCGGCTGCATGCGCTTTCGTTACGCTGAAGAAGCACGTAACAATAAAGAGCGCGTAAAACACTGCCACTGTTTTTTTCATGATCATACCCCTCCTCTTCGGCTATGAACGACTTGGAGACTTTGGTCCATAGAATGCTAATATCTTTTACCAGCAACCCCGTCTTCCCTTGCCAGCGCTCTATCAATACTCAATGTGTTCACGCAAAGTGTCCTCCTGTCCATACCTCCCTGTTAGAGACAGGAATCTATCCCTAACAGGGCTTGCATTATTCACTGCACTTCTTAGAACCGTGCTGCAAAAGTGACACTGTATGATTTGTAATCCCACAGGCCGGCATTAGCGTTCAGGAAACGGTCATAGGCTGCCTGGACCGAATACTGCGGAGTGATAAAGTAACGAACGTTAGCCGAATAGGTTCTCCCCTCGGCATCCTTGTCCTGGCCAGAGCTGCTTGCAATGCCCACGCCAGCACTCACGTTTCTGTTAAAGAAATAATCAACGGCCAGGGCGACATTGGTATTCGACAGGGTCTCAGTGCCGTCATCTGACTTGCTGGTTCCGAAGCTTCCATAGAAGCCCAGTCCCCTGCCGTACTCCAGTTCATAGATGTATTTGGCGAAGAGATCATAGCTCTTGCTATTTGTGGACGAGCTTGGAATGCCCGCAAACGAGAAGTCCGCCTTGTTATACATGTAATCCACGCCGGCAAACAGGGTGTTCGTAAAATAATTCCCGACACTCAGTGAGTAGCCGTTTTCTTTTATGCTACCGTTGAATGGTGCGCCGAAATCTGTTTTCGAGTTGAAATACTGGGCCTGAATAGCAAGGGGGAAACCGGGCTTTGCATAGTTGACGCCCACTTGGAGCACCGGCCCCCTTCCTTCCCACGATCCTGACTTCGTGTCAAAATTCGCGACAGACACGAAAACGCTGCCGATGCGCTCGAGGAAGGCCGCCACTGCAAAGGGATGCTCACCGGTTTTGACCGGCTCGAAAAACACTGCCGCGGAGACACCGTACATAATTGCCCTGCTATCCTGATCGGCATCTACGCGAAAGTAGTTGGCCGAGACCTCTGTCAGGTACTGCTCCTCTGCATATGCTGCAACAGCACAAAAAAAGAGAACAACCGACAATACTGGCACAGCAATGCGGCCGAGACTTTTTTTCATTGTTGTTCCTTTCATTATTATCGGGATTTGAATCTTATGGCTCTCTTGTCCATACGCGGCTGCTGCCTCGTATTGAGGCAGCCTGGTTGATGGCTGGCTACTGACTCAACCGGGCAAAATATCCTTGCGGGTCTATAGTTCCAATAGTTGTGAAAAATCCCCCAGCATACACAGTGCTCCCGCTCACGGCAAGAGCAAGTGCTGTATTATTAGCATTGGGATTCCAGGAAGTGACGGCACCGGTTGTATCCAGCGCGGCAATACAGCTTCTTGTGGTGGGCGTGCTGCCAATGGTCGAGAACATTCCCCCTGCATACACCGTGCTTCCGCTCACGGCAAGAGCACGTACACCACCACTCGAATTGGGGTTCCAGGAGGTGACCGCGCCGGTTGCATCCAGCGCGGCAATATAGTTTCTTGCCGTGGGCGTGCTGCCGATGGTCGTGAAATTCCCTCCTGAATATACAGTGCCGCCACTCACTGCAAGAGCTAATACAGCACTATTCGCATTGGGGTTCCAGGAGGTGACCGCGCCGGTTGCATCCAGCGCGGCAATATAGTTTCTTG
>JBGPUS010000184.1:0-5113 GCA_041491325.1 Nitrospirota bacterium
CATGGCAGGCGTCCTTGACGGTCGCTGCATTTTATGATAGTTTTGCTCTATTGACGTTTCCCGGGAGAACTGATGAAAATTCTTGTCGTAGACGACGAAGAGGGCGCGCGTGAACTTTTCAACATCATATTGACCGATGAATGGTATGATGTTTCCCTCGCAAACAGCGGAGAAGAAGCTCTCGGCCTGTTCAAAAACACCCAATTTAACCTCGTGATAACCGATATCAAGATGCCGGTCATGGATGGTCTTCAGCTTTTGCAGGAGATCCGAAAAATCGGGTCCAAGGCGGACGTCATCATGGTCACGGCATACGGCGAAGTGGAAAGCTATCTCAAGGCCATGAGCCTCGGCGCCGCCGAATACATCAACAAACCTATCCGCATCAAAGAGCTGAAACGCATCGTGCATAAAGTTCTGACGGAGCAAAAGGCGAGGTCGGGAAACTGATGTCGCGTCTCCGGAAGGACCCCATCGTCGGCCGGTGGGTAATCGTCTCCAACGACCGGCCGAAAAAGCCCGAAGAATACACGTTTGAAGAGCCCGAAGACGCCGTGACGCCTGCGGAGTGTCCTTTTTGCGGCGGCAACGAAACGAAGACCCCGCCGGAAATAGCCGCGTTCCGCGCCGAAAAGACCCTTCCGAACGCCACCGGCTGGTGGGTGCGCGTGATCCCGAGCAAGTTTCCGGTTCTTCACGTCGAGGGCAGCCTCGAGCGAGAGGGCAGCGGCATTTACGACTGGATGAACGGGATCGGCGCCCACGAAATCATCATCGAGAGCCCCGAACACGCGCTCAGACTCGAGGACCTGCCTGAAAGTCAGATCGAGAAAGTCCTCTGGGCATACCGGGACCGCATACTCGACCTCGAACGGGACGGACGCCTCCGGTACGTGCTGGTTTTTAAAAACCAGGGTTGGACGGCAGGCTCTATTCTGAACCATACTCACTCCCAGATCATCGCCACTCCGGTTATTCCAAAGTTTGTGAAAGAAAAACTGGACGGCGCAAAATCGTATTTCGATTACAAAGAGCGCTGCATTTTTTGCGATATCATGCGGCAAGAGCTTGCCTCGCCGGAGCGGGTGGTGGAGGAGACGCGGCACTTTCTCGTTATGGCGCCCTTTGCGCCGCGCTTTCCTTTCGAAATCTGGATCTATCCCAAAAAGCACCTGTGCTCATATGTGGATGTGACCAAGGAAGAAATCATGGACTTTTCCCGGACGCTCAAAAATACGTTAAAGCGGCTGGGGATGGTGCTGAACAACCCACCGTACAATTATATGATTTACACGGCGCCGAACCGCGTGCCGCGAAGCGGCCACTGGCACACGCTGAATGACGACTTTCACTGGCACGTGGAGATAATACCCCGCCTTACCCGGCTGGCGGGCTTTGAGTGGGGCTCCGGCTTTTACATCAACCCCACGCCGCCCGAGGAAGCCGCGAAGTATCTGAGGGAAGTGAAAATCTGATCCAAGGGCGGTACGCGCGAAATTTTTATTCTATCGCACCCACTCACGAAGGAGGCATACCATGGTACAGAAAGCGAGTCCCAAACTTACGGAAATGATGAACCAGGCAATAGCCGGCGAACTCCAGGCAATTGTTCAGTACATGTGGCACCACATTATGGTGAAAGGGATGAACTCGTCGTCGCTCATGGGCGTATTCGAAGGCGTGGCCATGGACGAGATGAAGCATGCCGAGAAAATAGCGGAGCGACTCTTTTACTTTGACGTGAATCCTACCACCAAACCGAATCCAATCGCGGTTGGGGGAACGCCCGAGCAGATGCTCAAGGCAGATGTCAAGGCGGAGGAAGAGGCCATTACGCTCTATAAGGAAATTATCAAGCAGGCAGTTTCAGAAGGGGATGAGACAACCCGGCTCCTCTTTGAGGAAATTCTTTCTCAGGAAGAAGGTCACCACGATACGTTTACGACGCTGCTCGGACAGTAAAGACACCAAAGGGGGGCGAAATCATTCGGCCCTCCTTTGGCGTCAGCGCCAAATCAGCCGCCCTCGTAAATAACGCGCTCTTCCCACATGAACCAATTGCTTGTGTCGGAGAGCAAAGAAAACGTGTTCTGAAAGATGGAAAAATGCTGTTCCTCGTCCTTGACGAGGCATTCGAACAGGGCTTTTTCAGCGGGCGTGGCGGCTTCTGCCGCCGCTTTCTTGTAAAAATCCGCCCCTTCCTTTTCCATCTTCATTGCTATCGTGAGGGCATCCAGGTCATCCGTCGTCGCGTCGATCTTCTGCATCACACTATTTTTATTTTGCTCAAAGATGTTCTTCATGTCCTGCTTCGGCGTCGTTTTGGGAGGCTTAAACCCGAGCCCCTTAATGACGTTGGTCGCGCAGGCAATGTGATATTGTTCATCTTCTACGATGCTTAAGAACATCTTCTTGCCGATAGGACTGCTCGTTTTTTCCGCGCACTTTTTGTAAAAATCAACTGCGTCGCGCTCCATCTTGAGGGCCGTCTCAACTGATTTCATGTTGTGCCTCCTATAACTACAGCGTACCTGCTTTTCTGCTTGCTCGAGTTTCACGGTTTCGCGGACTCACGGCATCTGGAATTCCTTGCCCGCCATGCGAACCGTGAGCACGGGGCAGGGGGCCTTGCGGACCACCTTCTCCGCCGTGCTCCCGAAGAGGATGTGGTCGATGCCCGTTCTCCCATGGGTGCCGATGACAATCATGTCCGCTTTTTTTTCTCTCGCTGTTTTTATGATCTCGACGAACGGAGCACCGCGAACGATCAGCTTCTCAACGTCGCCGACTTTCGAAGAAACTTCCTCCGCCCACTTATTCATCTCTTGCCATGCGCTCTTCTGCATATCTTCCACCAGCTCGGTCGCCGACAACGAGGAGGGGATATACCACTCGGCGATGCTGATATCCTGAACCACGTAAAGCAAAATGAGTTTTGCCTTATAATCCCGCGCGAGTGAAATCGCGTGGTCCATGGCGGCGCGCGCGCCGTTTGAAAAATCAGTCGGGAAAAGGATGGATTTGATCAGCATGGGGCCTCCTCAAGCGAAACATTCATTTTCTTAAATATAGCGCCTGCCTGATGCCCTGTCAAACGAAACGAGGGTCTGCCGAACATTAAAAAGCGCACGGAAGAGGGAGGGGGGACGGTGGCCGTGTCCGCGGATAACGCGCTCGGGTCGTTCTTGAAATTCCCCTCCCTTTAAAATACCCCATATCGGGTATGGAAATATAATTCTTTTTGTGATAGAGTGCGGCCTATGCGAATTGTAATTGTTGAAGACGATCCCCTCCTTCTCGAAAACCTGACCCTGCTTCTCAGGGGCGAAGAGGGAATTACGGTAGCGGGTTCTTTTCGGTCCGCGGAAGAAGCTCTCATCGGGCTCCCGAGCGCGGCTCCCGAGGTCATGCTTACCGATATCGGGTTGCCCGGCATGTCGGGGGTGGAACTCATAAAAAAAGCGAAAGAATATCTGCCTGAGCTTGAAATAATGGCGCACACGGTTTTTGAAGATAAAGACAGGGTTTTTTCAGCCATCCAAGCCGGCGCCTCGGGGTACATGCTCAAGGGAAGCAGCCCGCGGGAGCTCATCGAGTCAATCCACGCTCTCTACAAGGGCGGAGCGCCGATGAGTCCGAAAATAGCGCGGAAGATAATACATGAGCTCCAGGACGATTCTACCGGCAAGAAATACCTGCTGACCCTGCGGGAAAAGGAGATCGTCAAGCTTATCCAGGAAGGCCTTACCTATAAGGAAATCGGGGAAAGGCTTGGTATCAGCATTCACACAGTGCATACTCACATTAAAAATACTTACGAAAAGCTCCAGGCGAAAGATAGGAAGGACATTATCGTTAAGGCCAGAAAAAAAGGCATTATTTAGCCCCTTCGGCTACATTTTATAAAAACTTCATATTATCATCAACTTACGCTCCCCAGCTTTTCTTTTCCTTCATTTTTCAGTCAATGCATCGCCCAAATGCCCCGCATCGGGGCCAATATTTTGTGTGGCATATACCCCGAAAATACCCCGACCGGGGTATTGCAAATACCCCGAGCAATATAGTATGCTGCGTCCATTCTTGGCACAGAACGCATCCATCCATCTTCCCTTACTCCCGCATGTTCGTTGATAGGTACGGGGGTATTAACGAATTTAAGCTGATGCGATGTGAGCGGGTATCGACCTATTTTCGGGAGCAGATATGGAAGTTTTCAACACCTATATTGTCCGCGTTTGCCGCGGCAGCAAAAGCGAACCGCCGAGGTTTACCGGAATAGTGGAGGAGGTCGGTGTTCAAGGAAAAAATCACGGGACTTTTTCCTCTTGTGAAGAACTATGCGAGATTCTGAAGCCGAAGGGAAAAAGCGTCTCTGCAAAAGAAACCAAAGGGGCCAGGAGAAAAAGCAACACAAAAGGTCTAAGTCTCATTCAGAATCCCCGGCGGCAACCGGAGAAAATATAACAATCGGCGGCCGGAAATGAACATAAAACACATAGAATCAGTAATGCGCCTGAAGCTCTGTCCAAAATGCACGATAGGTACGACAAGAGAGCTGGCGAAGTACGTGTACCGCTGCGATTATTCCATGTGCAATGAGACGTATGATTATTCCCTGCTTTCCGATACGACAATACATATGTTGCTCGCTACGCCGAGGACCGTCGCCCGGTGAGATGACGAAAGTTCCGATTCGCTCTTCTCCTCGCCCGAAGTTTATGTTATAGTACCTTTACCGACGACACGTCGCAAACGCCGCTTTATGAGAGTGTGGAAATGGACAAAATAGAATTTATTCAATTCAAGGGAAAAGAAATACTTTTTCTGAATTTTTCCAACTGCTGCATCGAGGATTGGACGAAGGGGATTGAAGAAGCCAAGAAAATAATCAAAGCGCGCCCGGAAAAATCGCTTTTGATTTTAACGGACATAACGAATGCCCGGTTCAACGAGGACATCAGCCATATTGTCAAGGATTTCACGGCGCACAACAAACCCTACGTGAAGGCGTCCGCGGTCGTCGGCGTTGTTGGCCTGAAAAAAGTATTGTTCGAAACCATCATGTTTTTTTCCAAGAGAAAATTTCATGCCTTCGATACGATCGAGCAGG
>JBGPUS010000185.1:0-5109 GCA_041491325.1 Nitrospirota bacterium
ACGGCCAGGACCTCCCCCGTCATCTCGGGGTCCAGCGACGCCGTGGGCTCGTCAAAGAGCATAGCGTGCGGCTTCATGGCAAGGGCCCGGGCAATGGCCACACGCTGTTGCTCGCCGCCTGAAAGGTTGTCCGGTCTTCTCCCCTGTTTGCCCGCGATATTGACCCTGCTGAGAAACGCGAGAGCGTCCGCTTCGGCTGTTTTTCGTCCGACGCCGAGCACCCGCATCGGCGCTTCAATGATGTTTTCGAGCACCGAGAGGTGCGGAAAAAGATTGAACTGCTGGAACACCATGCCGACCCTGAGCCGGACCTGCCGGATGGCCTCGCGGTCCTTGTGCGTGGGACGCGCCCTGTTCAGGGAATGGAGCGCGATACCGTCCACATGAATCTCGCCCTGCTCAAAAGCCTCAAGCCCGTTGATACAGCGCAGGAAGGTGCTCTTGCCGCTCCCGGAGGGACCGATAAGGACAACGACTTCTCCCCGGGCAACGTCGAGGTCGATCCCCTTGAACAGGCAATGCTCGCCGAAGGATTTATGAAGGTTTCTGACTTTGATCATAGAGCTTTTCCCCTGCGTCCCCTGCGGTAACTAATTTTCACTTCTGCCCTTTTAGTTTTTTCTCCAGCTTTCGCGCCAGGATCGACAACGGATAGCTCATGCCGAAATATAAAACGGCCGTAATAAGCCCCAGTTCGAAATACCGAAGCGTCGTTGCGGCAAGGATGCCATAGGTCTTGGTCAATTCCACCATGGCGATGACAGAGACGATGGAGGAGTCCTTGAACAATGCGATAAAATCGTTCGTGACTGCGGGCAGGCTGATCCTGAAGGCCTGGGGAAAAACGATCCTCCGAAGCGCAAGCGCCCGGCCCATGCCGAGCGACAGGGCCGCTTCCATCTGGCCCCGGGGCACGGCCTCCATGCCGGCCCGGTACACCTCCGCTTCGTAGGCCGCGTAGTTCATGCCGAGCCCGAGAATGGCCGCCGCAAGCGGCGACAGCGTAATGCCGACATTCGGCAGTCCATAGTACAGAATAAAGAGCTGGACCAGGAGCGGAGTGCCCCGGTAGATTTCGATGTATGCGGTTGCGGCTACTCCTGCCGCGCGCGGACCGTAAAGCCGCGTCAGGGTAAGCCAGATTCCGAACAGGATGGCAAGCGCCATGGACGAGACGGAAAGAAAGACTGTGACGGCCGCGCCTTTCAGGAGCAAGGGGAAAAAGGTATGGAGCGGCGCATCCGCGCTTTCCATCCGGAATCGCGAGCCCGCGTCGGACGCCGCGGAGAAGTTAGAGAGCTTCGCCTGGGCCTTGTCCCAGAGCCCCCACTTTTCGTACATCCGCTTGAGTTCCCCGGTGCGAAGCAGCCTTTCAAGCACGGAATCAACAACCTTCTTGAGTTCACCGTCGTCTTTCCGCATCGCGATGCCGTAAAAGCCTTCGCCTTCGGGCGGACCGGCGTACTTGAGTCTCACTTCCGGTTTGCCGTAATACACGGTTATGGGCGTGTCGAGAAATACAGCGTCGAGTCTACCCAGGGCAAGGTCTTCATAGGGCCACGCCGCGGAATAGGACCGGATGTCCACGTTCCCTATCTTTTTGAGCGTCTCGTGCGCCACGGCGCCTGCAAGCGTGCCGACCCTTTTCCCGGAGAGGTCGCGAATGCTCTTGATGTCCTGCTCATCCTTCCTGACCATGAGCTGGAGCGTGTACACATAATAAGGCCGGGAGAAAAGCACCTTTTTTTCTCGTTCGGGGATGATCTCGAGGCCGTTCATGGCCATATCGTAATCCCCGCGTTCGAGCGCCGGGACAAGGCTGTCCCAGGCTGTCTGGACCAATTGGGCCTTGACGCCCAGTTCCTTTGCCACGGCCTCGGCTATCTCGAGCTCGAAACCGATCAGTGTTGACGGGTCTTTCGGGTCCGGGAACACATAGGGGGCGCCGCCCTCGGCATCGGAGCCCCAGAGCAAAACGCCGCGCGACTTTATTTCCGCCACAGTCGATTTTGTCGCAGCGAGGGATGAGGTGAAGAGACTGAGAACGAGCGTAAGTGTTAACAGCAGATACAATGTTGAAGCTTTATGCCTGACCATGGCGAAGAGTACCATTGATGACGGGGGCTGTCAAGAAGAGTCTGTAATTGACGGAGGGATATTGATTGATTTCGCGTGGGAATTCAGATAGAATTAGAGCGTAATCAATGGATGTACGGGTTTTCATGCATCAGACGAGGTGACGTATCATGACCATAGTTATTCCTGACGACATTCTTCAAGCGACCCGGCTGACTGAAGACGAACTCAAGCAGGAGCTTGCGGTGATCCTTTTCCAAAGGGACAAGCTGACGCTCGGCCAGGCCAGCAGCCTTTCAGGAATGCACCGGCTCCAGTTCCAGCACCTTCTGGCAAGCCGGAAAATTCCTGTTCATTACGGCGTGGAGGACTTTGAAGAAGACTTGAAGACACTGAAGGAAACAGCCTAACTGTGGTAATCGTGAGCAACACATCCCCGCTCATGAACCTTGCCGTGATTGGACGGCTGGACCTCATCGAACGCCTATACGTTTCCGTAAATATCCCCGATGCAGTTGCTGGCGAGTTGGCTACTGCCCTTCCTGAACAATTCAACTCACAAGCAATCAAGAAAATTTCCTGGCTAACTGTTCATTCTGTCATGAACCGCCAAATGACCGAATCGCTTCTTCTTGACCTGGACGCAGGCGAAGCCGAGGCAATCGCCCTCTCGACCGAGCTGAAGGCCGGGCTTCTCCTGCTTGATGAACGCCGGGGCAGAAACATCGCTCAACGCTTTGGACTGAAATTCATCGGACTGATGGGAATGCTGATCGAAGCGAAACGGAAGGGCCACGTCCCCGCAGTGAAACCGATCCTCGACGAACTGCTCGCGACGGCCGGCTTCTGGGTGGATAATCGCCTATACGCCCGTGTCTTGCAGGAAGCGGGAGAGTAACAGACAGAGAGTCTCGGGATCACCCCTCAAATCTACTGTGATAAAAAGAGAACTTGCGCAGAACTTAGGGACATAATACCTGACAAGCATTTATACTATCCATTATTTCTCCGCCATCAACCAGACGCGAAATATTTTACGCCGCCACGGCGCACCAAAACAATGTCACTCTATGGACGTTCGACAGGAAGCATTACCCGATGAAAGACATGGAGTTCTACGGCTGATTCAAGCTTAGCGATCGCTCATACTCGTTGCGGCAAGCTACAGCCCATGAGCTAAAAGTTATATCAACATCGCTTCCTTGATTTTGTGCGCCTTTTCCTTGTTCACCAGCCGTTCAACGATCGCGAGGCCGAAACTAAGCGCCGTGCCCGGTCCCCTGCTGGTCATAACGTTGCCGTCGCTTACCACGGCCCGCTCCTCGTACACAGCGCTTCCGAGTTTGTCCTTGTACGACGGGTACGAGGTGACGCGTTTGCCCTGAATGACGCCCGCCTGCGCGAGCACGCACGGCGCCGCGCAGATTGCGCCGGTCAGTTTTCCTTGCCGCGCAAAACTCCGCACTAATTCGCCGACACGCGGGTCCGCATTCAGGTTGTCCGTGCCGGGCTGGCCTCCGGGAAGCACGATCATATCGAAGTCTTCGGCCTCCACCCTGTCGATTACCGTGTCGGGGATGATCTTGACCTTCCGGGCGCTTATAACGGGGCCGTCCCGCAGTCCCGCGAGCACCGTGTCTATCTCAGCCCTCCGCAAAACATCCACGATGGCCACGGCCTCAACCTCTTCAAAGCCGTCCGCAAGAATTATAACTACCCTCGGCATATTGTTCTCCCGTTGCTTGACGTAGCGCTATCCCGTTATGGTATACTTGATCTCAATATATACTCTCTTTAAGAGAAAAGCTAAGCTCTTTTTCTCTCGCGCCCGACCTTAAAAAGGCGGCAACGACTACACGATACTGCTGGGAACAGCACAGGAGGCCGATTCCCTTGTTTATTCAAGACAAATTGAAAACCTTTTTTGGGCGGCTGGCCCGGGTCGGTGAACTGCGACTTTCGAGTGGCTCTCAAATATACGCTCTTGCCGGCGCTGGTTTGTCGCTTCTCATCGTCATCAGCGTAATCGCTTACAAGGACATAAAATTGCTCATGAATGCCGCGGAAGAGCGGGGACGCGCGTATGAGATCATTGCCGCCCTCGATGGGGTCCTTTTTAACCTTAAGGACTTGGAGTCCGGGCATCGGGGATACGCCATCACGGGCCGCGAAAGCTATCTTGTGTCCTACCGCCAGGCGTCGAGAAGACTGGACCGAAAAATGGCCTCGTTCAAACAGCTGACTGTCGACGATCCGCTTCAGCAGGAAAGGTTGAAGCGCCTTGAGCCGGTAATAGCGCGGAGCCTCCGGTTTTCCCAGCGTGTCATAGACGTGCGGAAATTGCGGGGTCGCGACGCAACGGTCGCCTTGATGCGGACCGGCGCGGACCAGCGCTACATGGATGAAATGCAGTTGATAATCTCCGAAATGGATAAAGATGAAAGCCAGCTGCTGAAGGAGCGTGAAGGGCTGGTGAGCGAGCGAACCAGAAGCGCGATGAAGCTCATTCTCTGGGGAAACGTCGGGGCCATGACGTTCTTTCTCGTTTTCGGGTTCATTACCCGGCAAGAGCTCTTTCAATTGCAAAGGACGGAAAAAACCCTGGGGGCTACCGAGGAACAGCTGCGGCTTCTCATCGAGGGCGTGAGGGATTACTCCATCATCATGCTGGACCCCAAGGGACATATCATGAGCTGTAATGAAGGGATGGAACACACCAGCGGTTTTTGCTCGCTCGACATCCGGGGCAAGCACTTTTCCTTGTTTTATCCGAGCGAAGACATCCATCTCGGCAGACCGGAGCATGCGATCAAAATAGCCGCGGCAGAGGGCCGCTATGAAGAAGAGGGCTGGCGCGTCCACAAGGACGGAACGCGGTACTGGGCAAACGTAATCCTCACGGCCATGCGGGACGAATCAGGCAACCTGCGGGGCTTTTCAGAAATAGCGCGGGACATCACCGAACGGAAGCGGGCCGAGGAATCGATGAAAAAACTCTCCATGTCCGTGGAGCAGGCCACGGACCTGGTGGTG
>JBGPUS010000186.1:0-5074 GCA_041491325.1 Nitrospirota bacterium
AGAGAATATCAGCTGTTTTTTGGGGGAGGAGCAATGCTCCTCCCCTTGTTTTTTATCGGTTGGATAAGTTCTCGCAAATACCTGCATAAGATTCGGCTTCAGTGTCCTTTATCTCACGCGGCCCCTCCTCACTGCCATGTTATCGCATACCGAATGTCAGTCTATTAGGCATTTTTTCCCGTAACCCATTAAAAAAATGCAATAAATTCATTTAAGAAAAATACTTGACAGTGCGAAAGGACAGTGGTACATTTTACCAGTGGTCAGACCACCAGACAGGTTGTGTGGTGGTACCCACAAGTCTTTCACTCAGCGGGAGGAAGGTTATGATTGAGAAGGCGCTCATAGAAAAGCTTAAAAAGATTGTTGGCGAGCAAAATGTGCTTACGCAAAAAGTAGATCTTGTGACGTACGGTTACGATGCCACGGCAGACGTGCCCCATCAACTGCCCGACGTGGTCGTGATGCCGACAAGCACCGAGGATGTACAGAAAATCGTCAATCTTGCGCGAGAGAACAAGATCGCCCTGTATCCGCGGGGCGCGGGCACGAACCTGAGCGGAGGCGCCATCCCGCTTAAAGCGGGGATCGTACTTTCCTTCCAAAAGATGAACAAGATTATTGAGGTAGACCCCGAGAACCTCTCCGCGGTGGTCCAGCCCGGCGTCGTTATCCAGGAAGTAAATAATGCCGTTGCCAAATACGGCCTCATCTACCCGCCCGATCCCGGCACGGTCGCTACTGCCACCATGGGCGGCTCCGTTGCCGAGAATTCCGGCGGTCTCAGGGGCCTCAAGTACGGCGTCACGAAACACTACATCATGGGTCTCGAAGTCGTGCTCGCGAACGGCGAGAAGGTCCGGTTCGGCGGCAAGACGGTTAAAAATGTAACGGCGTACGACTTCGGCGCTCTCTTTATCGGCTCCGAGGGCACCCTCGGCGTCATCACCGAGATTACGGCCAAGCTCATACCCGCGCCCAAGTATCGCAGAACCATGCTCGGGCTTTTCAAATCCATTGCGGACGCGGGCAAGTCCGTCTCGGGCATCATCGCCGCCCAGGTCATTCCCGCAACGCTTGAGATTATGGACAAGAAGACGATCGTGACCATAGAGGACTTTGCCAAGGTGGGCCTGCCCACGGACGCCGAGGCGCTGCTTCTTATCGAGGTGGACGGCATGTCGGAGTCCGTGGTGCTGCAGGAAGCCGAGGCGGTAATGGAGGTCGTGAAGAAGAACAACGGTGTGGTCAAACTCGCCGGATCGGACCTTGAGCGCGACAATCTCTGGGCCGCACGCCGCGCGGCCCTGCCTGCCCTCGCCTCGCTGAACAGCGCCGTCATTCTTGAGGACGCTACCGTGCCGCGCAGCAGGATCGCGGACATGCTTACGGCCTGCGAGAATATCGCCAAAAAGTACAACCTGGAGTTAGGCGCCTTCGGCCACGCGGGCGACGGAAATCTTCACCCCACGATCCTTGCCGACAAAAACAACAAGGACGAGATGGACCGGGTCCACAAGGCCGTCGATGAAATTTTCGCCGTGGCGCTCAGTTTGGGCGGCACCCTTACGGGCGAACACGGCATCGGTATTGCCAAGATGAAGTACCTGGCCAATGAGCTGGGGCAAAGCGGCGTCGATATGCTCAAAAGCATCAAGGAGGCCCTCGATCCCTATTACATCATGAACCCCGGGAAGATGGTTCCCGCGAAAGAGGTGTAACGATGAGCGTCCAAACGATAACGGCCCCCGCGCCGCAAAAAGGCAAGACCTTATACGATGACCTCGCGCTCGTTCGCAAGGAGCTCGACAAGTGCATGAAGTGCGGCAACTGCATGGCTGTCTGCCCGGTCTACATCACCGACAGGAAAGAGGCGGGCGTGGCCCGGGGTAAAATTGCCGTGGCCGAGGCCGTCCTGTCAGGCGACTTGAAGCTCGACGACCCCGAGGTCGTGAGCATGCTTTTTAACTGCCTTGTCTGCAAGTCCTGCATGCAAAACTGTCCCACGAAGGTAAACTTCGACCGCATCATGCTGGCCCTCCGGGCCGCTATCGTGCGGAAGAACGGCCTCCCGTGGCTGAAGAACGCGATCTTCGGCCTGTTAAAAAATCCAGCGCTCTTCGACAAAGGAATGAAGATAGGCGCCGCGCTCCAAGGTCTGGCTTTTCGATCTCATCCGGATATGAAGGCCATCTCGCCCCGATCTCCCTTTGCGGTCGTGGGACGGAATGCGGGGTTCGACGAACAACGGTTGATACCGAAGCTGACGCTGAAGCCTCTTCGTGATCGCGTGCCCGAGGTGATCAAGGCCAAGGTCGTCAAGGCCAAAGCCGCCTTCTTCACGGGCTGCTCCATGAACTATTTCTATCCCGAGACGGGGATAGACCTCATTGAGGTGTTAAAGAAGAACAACGTTGAGGTTACCATCCCCAAGAAGCAGAACTGTTGCGGCATCGCCGTTTTTGTCCACGGCGATATTGAGTCGATCCGCGAGCTGGCCCGGCGGAATATCGATGTGTTCGATAAAACCGGGTCCGAGTATATCATCACCGGCTGCGGCTCCTGCGGAGGCGCGTGGCAGCACGAGTATAAGGAATTGCTGGCCGACGACCCGGTATACGGGCCTAAGATCGCGTACTGGGCGCCCCGGGTGTACGATATTTCCACTTTTCTGACCAAGGTGATCGACTTCCGGCCACCCACGGGCACGGTGGACGCCGTGGTGACCTATCACGATTCGTGTCACCTGAAGAAGACCATGAAGGTCTTTAACGAGCCCCGCGCAATACTGAAAAGCATCCCCGGAGTCACGTTCAAGGAAATGGCGGGCGCCGACACCTGCTGCGGCAGCGGCGGGTCATATCTCCTGACGCATTATGAAACTTCCAAAAAAATAGCGGAACGCAAGGTTACGAATATCAACAGCACCGATGCCACGACCGTCTCGACCGGCTGCCCGGCCTGCATGATGCAGCTTCTGGATCAGGTTGGACGCTTCGGCAAGGGTCAGAAGGTCACTCACTACATTTCGCTTCTCGCGGAGTCGTACCGGAGAGAAAAGGCAGGTTGAAAAACAGCAAGACGCGCTCGATTCAACGCGGGGGGCAGACAGGGGGGACCAGCAGTGCGTAGAGATCAATCATCTCCTGAAGCAGCGCCGAGATTCGCCTGGCCTTTCTCTGCGGCCCCTCTGATAACGCGGCAAGGAGCGGCGTGCAGAAATACCACGTGCACTTGAACGGCCGAAGCCACCGCGGAGGTCTGCAGCCCTTCGGCCCCATTAATTCGCAGGGCCCTTCCAGCGGCCTCAGTTCGTCGCGGGGCGCTACGTAGACGCCCAAGGCATGTAAATACAGGATGTCTTTCTCCGTCCAGAGGCCGTGTTTCTGCCTGCAGCAGACGTCCTTGCAATCCGGACAGACCACGTGCGTATATTCGTCGATGAGCGGTGAAGATTCTATCAGGAGACGCTTAAGCTTTTCGGCGACCTCGGCATGGTTTCTCGTCATGGCGCGCGGAAGAGGATATTGTCGAGTGAAAGGGAAGACATAACGAGAAATAAAAAAATATTCGTCCGCTGAAAAAGTCCGGAAAACGCGGGCACCAGCGCTTGTTTTCTTATGAGGAACCGCGCGCCCCAAACCAGCCAGACCGCGGGAGGGACGAGGGAAAAATACACAAGCGGAGTCCTGATCGCGCCGTAGAGAGGAAGCAACAGGCAGGATACGCTTGCGGCGAATAGCCAGACGAAGGTCACGCGCGATATTTGTTCGGGGTGCATAATGCCGCAAAGCGAGGGAAGTCCTGCTTTCTGGTAGTCATTGCCGGAGCGGAGAAGCAAAAGCCAAAAATGAGGGATCTGCCACATAAAAAAAACGAAGCAGACTACGGCGAGTTGAGGAGCGGCCTGAATGCCGCCGGCGGAGACCCAGCCGATGGCCACGGGAATCGTACCCACGGCCGCGCCGGGAACGGACGCAAACGCCGTTATCCTCTTGAGGTACGTGTAGATTAGGTTATACCAGAACAGAGCGAAGAGGCCCAGGGCGAATGGTTTGAGGCCTCCGGCCAAAGCAAGGAGCGTCAAGCCGGAAAGGATCAATACGAGGGAAAACAGCAGCGCCCGTACCGGCGCAATGATTCCCGAAGGAAGGGGTCTCCTTTTCGTACGTTCCATTTTTGCGTCGATATCCCGTTCCTGATACTGATTTAACGCAGAGGCCCCGCAGGCAAGGAGAAAGACCGCCGCTGTCGACGGCAACACGTCCGTGAGCCGGTGATAGGGGCCGAGAAAAAAACCGGTTGCCGCGGAAAAAGCCGCGAAAAGTGAGAGCGCGATTCTGCAGAGCGCGAGATAAGGTTTCATCCTCAGCATTACAAAGTCTTTAAATACTCCACGAGCTCATCGATCTCGTGGTCCTTCAAAAGGCCCTTTTGTGAAGGCATGATGGGCGGAAAGCCCTTCACCCGTTCCTTCTCCGGTTCCAGGAGTTTCCTACGGATAAACGGTCCGTCAACACTCACCGCAACTTCCTTGCCGTCGTGCAGGATAATTTCCTTTTTGCCGAATATACCTTTGAGAGTTGGTCCTACCTTCGGCGTGCCGTCCGTAGTATGGCAGGCAACGCAACCTTTGGCAGTGAAAAGCGCGGCAGCATCGGGCCCGGCATGCTTTTTCGGCCCGGGAACCAACGTCTTCGCCGCGGGCTTTTCGCCCTGATACCACGCATCAAAATCTTTCTCAGGCATGACCTCGACTTTTGTAATCATGGCCGAGTGGGCCACGCCGCAATATTCCGAGCAGAAGAGGTCATAGGACCCGAGTTCATCCGGCAGGAACCACAGATGGGTCTCCATGCCCGGCACGCAGTCCTCCTTGATCCGATAGGCAGGGATAAAAAGGCTGTGGACCACGTCGGCTGAGGTGATCAAAAGGTTGATCGGTTTTTGCACCGGGACCCGAAGCACACCGTCCTCTTTGCCGTTCGGGTAGATGAACGTCCACGACCACTGGCGGGCGATGACCTTCACGGGCATGGCATCCGGCGGGGCCGTGCGCATATACACAAACCCC
>JBGPUS010000187.1:0-5071 GCA_041491325.1 Nitrospirota bacterium
TGGTCCTGCGTAAGGTTCGTAAATCCGGCCGCATCGAATTCGCATCCCTCGGTCCTGCCGAGCGCGAGCGCGTGCGACGAAACCTCCATCACGCAGTATTTCGCGCCGAACTCGACCATCTCCGCCAGAAGCCGTTGGAGGTCGAGGGATTCCGGCGTCGTATTCGGCGCAGGGTACACACGGCCGCCAATGCGATAATCGATCGTACCGATAAGTCCTGCCCGGCTGCCGGTGGCTTCCAGGACGGCTTTTATCAAGTAGGTCGTCGTGGTCTTGCCGTTCGTGCCGGTAATGCCGATGAGTCTCAGCCGGCGCGACGGATACCCGTAAAACGCGGCGGAAAGCTGTGCAAGGGCGCGGCGCGAATCCGGCACCAGGACGACCGGTGTATTGCCGGCGGGCTTCGGCCACTGGCCCTGCTCCGCGATAACGGCCGCAGCGCCCTGTTGCGCCGCCTGTGCTATGAACTGGTGGCCGTCTGAATGAAAACCGCGCACCGCAATGAACAGGGACCCCGGCTTCACCTGACGCGAATCCTGGGCAAGGTCCGACACTTCTCTCGCCGCGGCTTCGGGCGAAAGCACGGCCTTGTCCGCCACAACGGCCACTAAGTCTCCAAGCTTCATCGTGCCACCAAAAGCGTCCTGCTTCCCTCGTCGTCCGGCGGCACCTGCAGATACGCCAGACTCTGCTCGGCCACGGCCTTGAACACCGGAGCAGCCACGCTGCCGCCGTAGATCGACCCTTCAGGCGTGTCGACCATCACCAGGATGACGAGTTTCGGTGAGGCTGCCGGGACAAATCCCACAAAGGAGCTTACATAGTCTTTCTTAGAATACAGCCCGGTTTTTTGGTCTATCTTTTGCGCGGTGCCGGTCTTTCCCGCCGCGGTGTAGCCGGCCGGCTTGGCTTTTTGTCCCGTCCCGGTCTCGACGACCCGCTGCAGGATTTTTTGCACCTTTGCGCAGGTCTCCTCGGTGACCGCGCGCCGCACGGGCTGGGGCTGAAACGTTTCCCCTTTTCCGCCGTCGCGGCCGACGATCTGCGATACGAGGTACGGCTTCATCAGGGTCCCGCCGTTGGCAAGCGCGCAATAGGCCGCGGCCATCTGTATCGGCGTTACGCCGATTTCCTGGCCGATGGCGATGGAACCGATGGACAGTCCGGACCAGACGCGGAAATCCTTCAACATGCCGGGAATCTCTCCGGGAATGTCAACCCCCGTCTTGCTGCCGAAGCCGAAGGCGCTGATGTACTTCGCAAATCGCTCTTTGCCGAGGCGCAAAGCAATTTTGATCGTGCCGACATTGCTTGATTCTGCGATCACATCCGTGAACGTCAGCACGCCGTTCCGGTGCGCGTCGTTGATCACACGGTCCGCAAGCTGGATCTTGCCCGCGGAGCAGTCAACCCGTTCGAGAGGATGGACGACCCGCTCCTCGAGCGCCGCCGCCGCGAGGACCATCTTGAAAATGGAACCGGGCTCGAAGATGTCGGTCACGGCGCGGTTCCGCCACTCCTCGGGTTTGTAGCGCTGCGGCTCGTTCGGGTTGAACGCCGGTCGGCCGGAAGCCGACGCGCGCACGGAAAGCGCGAGCACTTCGCCGGTCCGTGGGTTCATGACGATGCAAACGCCGCCTTTGGCGCGCGCTGTCACGAGTGCCGCATCAAGCTCCTTCTCGGCGATGTGCTGGATTACTTCGTCGAGGGTCAGAACAAGGTCGTTGCCCGGTTTCGGCAAGCGGTATTGAAACCCCGGACCGCCGGGGAAGACCGTCCTCCCGACCGCGTCCTTCTCCGCGAGCACCCAGCCCTCAACGCCGTGAAGCGTTTTGTCATACATGTGCTCCAGGCCTTCCAGCCCCTCGTTGTCCACGTCCGTAAAACCGAGCACGGGTCCGGCAAGGGTCTTATTCGGATAGAACCGTCTCGACTCGGGCCGAATGCCGATTTCCTTGGAACCGAGTTTCCTGACTTTTTCCGTTTTCCCCGGCTCCACTTTGCGGCTGAGCCAGACGAAGTGTTTTTCCCCTTCAAGCCGCCGCTCAAGAGCGCGCGGGTCTTCGCTCAGGATGCGGGAAAGCTGCTGTGCGAGTTCGCGGGGGTGCTCGGTTTCCGACGGCACGCCGTAGACCGAATCCACATCAAGGCTCACGGCAAGCTCCCGGCCCATGCGGTCGTAGATGGTGCCCCGCCGCGGCTCGAGCTTCACCACGCGCTCCTGCTGCCGCTCGGCGCGGGCCGCAAGCGCGGAACGCTGGTAGACCTGGAGATAGACCAGCCTCAGGCCGACCAGAGCGAAGCCCAAGCCCAGCGCCGCCAATACGATGAGTATCCTGCCACGTCTTTCCATGGCTACACGCTCCCCAGAGCAGACGGCCGAAACCTATTCATTATCGAACAATGCGCCATACTGACCGAAAAAATCCAAACTCATGCACTCCAAGCGATTGAGAAATTCGAATTCCTCGTTGGAATCCTATCTGTGGCTCGGATTTGTTTTCCCGTTCCTCTTTACCATGACGACGTTCTCTTTCGACGGCCTGACCATACCCAGGCGCTTGATCGCAAGCTCCTCGATGCGCGCGGGCGAAGTCAGGCTCGACGCCTCTATCAGCAACGACCGGTTCTCCCGTTCCAGGTCTCGCTTCTCTCGCTCCAGCGTCTCGATTTGGTATCCGATGCGCACAATCTTCACCTTGCCTCCGACATACAGGATCAGGCAAGCCAGAATCAGCAGTATGATGAGAAGCCTGCGAAAACTTCCGCGCCTGCTCCGGTCAAAAACGATTGGCCCTATTTCACCGACACGGGTATTCATAATAAGCTTTTAAGCTATTCCTTTGCTCATAGTTTCTCCGCCGCCCTGAGCTTCGCGCTCCGCGCCGCCGGGTTCCGGGACGTTTCTTCGGAGCTCGGCAGGACGGGACGGCGCGTCAATACCCTGACCTCCGGCTTTTTACCGCACGAGCAGACCGGCAGCTTCGGCGGGCAGATGCATGCCCGGGCGGCCTCCACGAACGTTTGTTTCACGATGCGGTCCTCCAGGGAATGAAAGGTGATGACCGCGATCCGGCCTCCCGGCTTCAGCAGCGAAACAATGTCATGCAGCCCTTCCTGAAGGGCGCCCAGCTCGTCATTGACGGCTATCCTCAAGGCCTGGAACGTCAGCGTGGCAGGGTGGGTGCGCCGCGGGGGATACGGGGGGAAGACGCTTGAAACGATTTCAGCAAGCTGAACCGTGCTGGTAATAAGCCCCCGGGTCCTCGCTTTTTCTATTGCCCTGGCTATGGCGCTTGCCCTGCTCTCCTCGCCGAACTCGAATAGGAGCCTCGCAAGCTCATCGCGAGGGAGGGTATTCACCAAGTCCGCGGCGGTCCGCGGCTGGTTTCTGTCCAGACGCATATCGAGCGGACCGTCCAGCATGAAGCTAAAGCCCCGCTCCGGGGTTTTCAGGTGGAACCACGATACGCCGAGGTCGAGCAGCACGCCGTCCACGGCGGTATAACCAAGCTCCGCAAGGACCGCTGGAATGTCCCTGAAGTTCGCTTGTCGTGTCAGCGCGCGATCACCGTACCCGGATAAATTCTTTTTGCAGCGCTCCACGGCCTCTGCGTCCTGATCCAAACCTACCAAAACGCCGTCGGGCGCCGAGCGTTTCAGTATTTCCGTCGCATGTCCGCCTGCCCCAAGCGTCCCGTCTACATAGATTCCGCCTGCCTTCGGGGCAAGCAGCTCGACGGCTTCCTTGAGCAAAACGGGAATATGTTGCAATTCACTCACGATGTTGGTTTCATGTGATCGAGCACGTTCTGCTCGAAGCCTGATACGAAATGCACGATGCCTGATCCGACGGAAACAACGACTTCTTCAAACATCCCTGCCTCACAGCCCCAGCGGCAGGTTCGTCTCCGGCTTTGACACACCGAAGCTTTTGGCGGCCTGCTGAGCGGTATCGAACACCTGGAACTCATCGAGGACGCCAGTGGTTCGAAAAATATTCTTGATGTACTCGGACATTCCCGCAAGCCTGATGTCTCCGCCGAAGGACTGGATCCGCTTTTTTTCTTCCACAAGCGCGGAAAGAACCGTGAATTGAATATGCTCCAACGACTCGAAGTTCAGGATCAGACCGTACCTCTCGCCTTTGATCAACTGGCCGATGATGCGGTTGAGCTCCGCCATTTTCGCGGAATCGACTTCACCCTCAAGATTCATCTGGTATACTTTTATTTTAGCGTTCATGTCACAGGCCCAGTGCGGCAAGCGCGTCGCTGATATTGCCGCCGTTCCGGGAATTTCTTGCCTCCCACGCTTTTGCGTCCCAGATTTCAATTTTGTCGATGATCCCGAGGAGCATTACGTTTTTTGTGATTCCCGCATGATCGCGGTGAGACGGCGGGATCAGGATCCGGCCTTGCTTGTCCAATTCGCACTCCGTGGCCGAGGAAAGTAAAAAACGCCTGAAATCCTTCACCTCTTGCTTCATCATCGGAAGCGCCTTGATCTTCTCTTCCAGCCGCTCCCATTCCTCGAGCGGGTAGACCGTCAGGCAGCGATCATAATCCATGGCAAGCACGAGCCTTCCGTCATAGCGGTCCGCTATGATCTCGCGGAACCTCGACGGGACGCTCACCCTTCCCTTTGCATCAACAGTATGTTCAAAACTGCCTCGAAACATGGGCCTCCCCAGCGACACCCACCGCGTCCCACTTTATACCACTCGCTGGGAAAAGTATATATTTCATACACGGTATTGTCAAGAAAAATATTAATTTTTTGAGGTGTTACGAGGTGGGACGGGCTCTGATCGGAGAAATGTTTTTATCGTGACATCAGCCGGCAAAAACAGTATTATTGCTCGATATGGTGCAAGACTATTTTATGAGCGCTGACGAGGACCACATTAAGCGCGAGAAGGCAAAAGCGCGAGAACTGCGGGCGTCTCAGTGGTGGAAACGAAAGCGCGCAGCCGGAGTTTGCTATTATTGCGGCGAAAAATTCAAGCCCGCGGAATTGACCATGGACCACTTGATCCCGCTTGTGCGGGGCGGCAGGTCCGTGCAGGGAA
>JBGPUS010000188.1:0-5063 GCA_041491325.1 Nitrospirota bacterium
AAAGTTGCCTCAGGCCCTGACCAGTACACGGACACGGTTACCGTCTTCTTCCCTTCTCTCGTGAAAAGGTTCCCGGAGCGTACGAAGAACATTCTTTTGTACAAGCTATCCGCTGCTTATGCGTGGGCCCAGCTCACACAAGGCACCCTTATGCAGGAACTGGACGTTTCGGCCCTTACGCTGCGATTCAAGGACTATCCGCTTGACCATTCCGACATCGATGCGTTCTTTTCCCTGTTCCCCGAGCACGGCCTGGCCGTGGACCTGTATACGATCATCGAGGCGGTCCGGCTGGAGTCATTCCTTACGAGAGAGCTTCCCGGACTTATGAAGCAGGCCGAGAGCGTCCTGCCTGCCTTGATCGAAGACCGGCCCGAGCTTGAAGGCTTATCGGAAAAAACCGCCTTCGTCGAGGCGCTCTACCAGCACTTTCTGAGGAAAAGGACCAGGGGCGTTCCTCCCCAGGCCTTCACGGATTCAGGAGATCCCCGACGGATGTTCGTCCAGGGCGCCGGTCTTGAAGACAGCATCGACGCCCTTATCCGTTTGTACGCCAAGGCTGTCGGCCTTGCCGGGGAATACCAACAGCAACACCCCCTGCCCTTTTTCGGAAGGCTCCGGCCGGACAAGGTATCGGGCGCGATAGAAGAGCTGAAACAGGCCCGGCGCGGTAAGCTGGAAGCCCTGGTGAAGAAACTGATCGAGCTGCCGGAAACAGCTCCGCGGAAACAACCCTTTGCAAAAGAGCCGGTGGAAAAGCCCTTGCTCGATCAGAAAAAGGAATACCTCTTGATCAGGGGGAGACTCGTGGAGCTGGATGAAGAACTGAAAGACGTAATAGAAAAACAAGGCGGGGTCCCCGGCGGCATCATGGTGAATGGGGCCGAGCTGGGCAACGGAAGTCCGATGGACCTCGCGGATTTGATCGAAGAGGAAGAAAACGCCGGAGCAGTCGGCGGCATCAAATACGATGAATGGGACTACAAACGCGGGGGCTACAAAAAAGGCTGGGCTAGCCTGTTCGAGCAGGACATTCATCCGGGGCATGAGCCGGTTGTGGAACAGACGCTCAAGAAGTACGGCGGCTACGTGAATGTTCTCCGGAAAAAGTTCGAACTCCTGAAGCGGGAGCCGAAAAACCTGCGTCGGCAAAAGGACGGCGAGGACATCGACCTCGACGCCGTGATCGAGGCTTTTTCGGATATGCGCGCCGGGCTCTCTCCCGGCGAAAACCTCTTCACCAGGCTCGACCGGTCGGAACGGAATATTGCCGTACTGTTTCTCATTGATATGAGCGGGTCCACCAAAGGGTGGGTGAACGAAGCGGAGAAAGAGTCCCTGGTGCTGATGGCCGAGGCGCTGGAGACGCTGGGGGACCGTTACGCGGCGTACGGGTTTTCGGGCATGACGAGGAGCCGGTGCGACCTGTACCGGATAAAAGGTTTTGACGAGCCGTATGCGGAAAGCGTGAAGCGCCGCATCGCGGGGATCGAGCCCAAGGACTACACGCGCATGGGAGTTTTTATCCGGCATGCCGCGAAAATCCTCAAATCAGTAGAAGCACGGACCAAACTCCTGATCACCCTGAGCGACGGCAAACCCGAAGATTGGGACACCTATAAGGGAGACTACGGAATCGAGGACACAAGAAGGGCACTTCTGGAGGCCCGCGAGCAGGGCATTCACCCCTTCTGCATCACCATCGACAAGGAAGCCCAGTCCTATCTCCCGCATATGTACGGCGAGGTCAATTACATCTTCATCGACGACGTGCGCAAGCTTCCGAACAGGATCACCGAGATCTACCGGAGATTGACGACGTAGCTTACAATCGTTCCTCCCCTTGCCAAGGGGAGGTCAGGTGGGGTTTATAACTACCGCGTTCGTCAGATCCAGATGCACGGTCTCCTGGTCATTCGTCACCCATACCTGGCCATCCTGAATCGTGAATTGCAGTTTCATACTGCGCTGCGCCAGCCTGGCAAGGGCCTGGGGAGCGTTCGAGGGCAGGCTTATTACGGACAGATTCCTGCAGCGCTCGAGACCGCTCTTGATCTGGTTCAGCCACACGTCAACGCCGTGACCGCCGTAGGTGAAGAGGAATACCCGGGCCGCTCGTCCGCAAGCCTTGCGAATACGTTTTTCGTCGGGTTGGCCCACGTCGATCCAGACCTGGATCGCGCCGGTCAAGTCCTTCTGCCAGAGCGAGGGCTCGTCGTCATTTCCGATGCTGTCGGCAAAGACCAGTGCCTCATGGGCGTGCAGGGCAAACGCCAAAAGGCGCACCATCATACGCTCGTCGGTTTCTGACGGATGCCGGGCGATCGTAAGGCTGTGCTCGCCGTAATAGTTGCGGTCTATGTCCGAGATCTGAAGTTCCGCTTTGAATATTGTCGATTTCAGCGCCATGTCGTCCTTTGCAAGAGAGCATTCTTCAGCGAATACAGGAGAGTACAGTAAATCACCGGGTAAGGCAAGCGGAATTTGTACGTGGATGCGTATACGGGCCAGTTTCGCGGTATAACTCTCTTGACAGCGATGCTAATAATCTGTACTATTTATTCATGAAAACACAGACTCAATATATTACCGACGGAAAAGGTAAAAAGAAAGCCGTTATCCTTGACATCAAAGAGTACGAAAGGCTCGTCCATGCCCTTGAAGAGCTGGAAGATAAGAAAGCCTTCGTCTCTGTCGTCCACGAAAAATCCATCCCCTATGGTGAAATTGAATCACGCCTGAAAAAATCAAAGCGCATCTAATGTATACTCTCCTCGCCAAGCCGACCGTTGAGAAAGACTTGCGCTCCATTCGTGCTGAGGACCTCGCGGACTTGAATGATAAAATCAAGTCCCTAGTATGTTGACAAATTAATAACGAAACACTATAATAGGCTTCATGAGACAAACAAAAATGCACCTTACCGAAGAAGATCGAGCCACCTTAAAGACATTTCGTACCAAAGGGCAGCATATGGCCAGAGAATTCAATCGTGCGCATATATTATCGGCTTTAGACCAAGACATATCTGAAAAGCAAATTATGACAGTTCTCGGTGTTGGTCGAACCGCCATTTGGCGCACACGCTCTGCCTACTTGGAAAAAGGCTTGGCTTATGCTTTGCACGATGTCGAGCGGCCTGGGCAACCGACAATATATGGAACCGACCAACAGGCTGAGGTCGTGGCTTTGGCCTGTAGCGCGCCGCCGAAGGGCAACAAGCGTTGGACAATCGACTTGTTGACCTAAGCAGCGAGACGGCGTCCTAAACTTAAAAATATTAGCCGTGAAAGCATTCGCCTCTTTCTAAAAAAAACGACTGCAAACCCTGGCGCAAATTGATGTGGTGCATTGGTAAATTGACCACGGAATATCGCCAAAGAATGTATGACTTGCTGGATCTTTACGCAAAGCCTTATCTGGCGAACGAGCCGGTGGTTTGTGTAGACGAGAAGAGCAAGCAGCTTTTGGAACAACCACGGGCATCGATTCCAGCCAGCCCGGGCAGTCCGATCAAAGAAGATTACGAGTATAAGCGTGCCGGCACTCGTAATATTTTCATGGCGATTGAGCCTAAAGGCGGACGCAGGCAGGCGGAAGTAACAGCCCATCGCACCAAGAGCGATTTTGTACAGTTCATTAGTCATTTGGTGAAAAAAGTCTTTGCAAGAGCGCAGAAGATTCATCTGGTGCTGGACAATCTTAACACTCATTTTCGCAGCAGTTTTGAAGAAGTATTGGGTGTTAAACGAGCGGTCCAGTTGTTGGAACGGGTAGAATTTCATTACACTACCAAGCACGCCAGTTGGCTTAATATGGCCGAAATTGAAATCGGAATCATGGATCGACAGTGTACTGGGCGCCGATTGCCAAACGAGCAAACCCTTCGGTCAGAAGTTGTCGCGTGGATTGGCCGACGCAATCAAGCACGATCAACAATAGATTGGAAATTCACGCGACAAGACGCCGATCAGAAGCTGTCTCGTCATTATGTTTCGTAATTAACTTGTTGCAATACTAGCCGAACAGCCCCGGCAGCATAAAACCGAAAAGCTCAAAGGTGTCGAAGGATATCGTCTCCGCGTTGGAAAATATCGAATTCTCTACGACATCAACGACCATGAAAAAACTGTAACCATCCACCGTGTGCAGCACCGAAAAGAAGTCTATCGTTGATCTTCGGGTCTCAAACTTCTTTCTGGTTCACGCGGAGGCGCGGAGACGCGGAGTCCGGGAGGTCATTCACGATGCGATGGAGCCCTTCTTTTAGAGTTGCGGCTCCAAAATTAATGAGAAGGCCGACCGGCAGGTTCATCAACCGTATATAGGTCAGAAGCTGCTTACCGTGTACCGGCGCAAGTTTTTCCACTGATTTTAATTCCACCACTACCCGATGGTCGACCAGTAAATCAACCCGAAAGCCTTCGTCGAACTGCGTCTCATCATAGATAAAGCTTATCGGTTTTTGACGCTCAATCTTCAATCCGCGCTTTTCGAGAGCCTTCGCCAGCACGATTTCATAGACCGACTCCAACAATCCCGGTCCAAGCCCTTTGTGAATCTTCACTGCGGCGTCCACAATCTCGCCGGTAATGTCGTCTAGTTCTTTCATAAGAGTTCCCCCAAAAGACTTTCATTTCACGCCGAGTCGCGGAGACACGGAGGACTGCTGATCTTTAAATGATAGTTTGAAAATAACACCCACTCTTTTTTATTTTTTTTCTCCGCGCTCTCCGCGCCTCCGCGTGAGGCCTGTTGGTCTTTAATGATAGTTTGAACGAAGAAGTCATGGAAGTCTCAGAAGTCTTTCACTACGCCAGACTCGAACAATACGCACCTTGCTTTTATCATGCCGATACACTATACGAAAAGGAGGGTAAATGATCTCTCGCAGATGTTCAACATCGAACTCAGGTACGACACGGCCGCTCAGCGGGTGTGCGCCCAGCCGCTCAACCTTGGTAATGATCTCGGCAATAAGCCGCTTTCCCACATCAGGCACGCCTTCGCCCGAGTAGTAGGCCAGCACGTCCTCAAGGTCTTTGAGCGCTGACGCGGCAAAC
>JBGPUS010000189.1:0-5033 GCA_041491325.1 Nitrospirota bacterium
AGCTTGCCGTACTGCTCTTTTCCCATCACGGACCGGCCCACGATAAGGGACGACATCATCGCGCCGATAATTCCGGGAAGGAGCGCGCTCTGGCCCGCGGCAAACAGGTTATGCAGCCGAAGTTTTCCCACGAGATTAAATTGTCCCATCTTCTGTTTTACGCCGTAAGCGCTCCCGTCGGGACTGTTCAGATAGTCTTTGAACGTCAGCAGTGACCCCGCGTCGACGAAATCGAGGCTTTCGCGGTATTCGGGAAAAACGCCGCAGACGTGCTCTCTGATCGCGTCAACCCGCGTCTTCTTATACTCGATATATTCCTGGGGCCTTTTCCCCCTGCGGGAATCCATCCACGCGGAAACGTGTTCGGGGAACGACGGCTCAAGGATGCAGATGCCCTTGCCCGTGCCGTCTTCCGCGCCGTTCGGAGACTTAATGATGACCAGGGCGGGCGTTCCGGCATAGGCAGGGTCCATCAGGTTGTTGACGTCCGCGTCCGGGAAAAGCGACGCAATCGATGCGTCGGGATAGGGGTCCCTGGTCCCCGGCTTCAGCGCGGCAAAAACAGTGAAAAACCCGGCCGAGGCCTCGAATGAGGAAACCCGGCTCGTAAACGCCTTGCTGAATTTCGATTCCGGGAGAATTTTCAGAATCTCCTTCGGGTGAATCGTGAATACACAGGAGTCGGCGGAAACTTCCTCCCCCGTGTTCAGGACGAACCGCCCTACCGTGCTGTCTTTGATATCCGCGAGTTCGGTGAGGTGCGCGTTGCAGCGGACCTGCACGTCATACTCCTTAAATTTCTTTTGAAAGGCCTGGATGAACGCGTCGCCGCCGTCTTTCACGAAAGCAAGGGACTCGTAGCAGTTAAGGGCCATCCTGCTGTGGTTGGCAAACGATATTTCGTCCGGCCGCACGCCGTAGCACATCGCATACCCGGACAACAACCCCCGCAAAAGCTGGTTCGACGTCAGGCCCTTCAGCACCGCATCGAGGGTAAGGTAATCTTCTTCCAGCGTGGGAGGGGCGATGATGTTTTCATGAATGTTGAGAGACGGGGTCCGGTCGCACACGGACTGGACTTTGTCGAAATACCGTTCAATAGCGCCCGCTTCAGCCGGGAAATACCCTTTGAATTTCTTTCGAATGAACTCCATTCCGGTCGGATGCTCGAAGCTCCTGCCGTGCGATTCGAAGATAAACTGGATCTCCGACGGCTTCGCCAGGAAGATCGGCTCGATGGAATCGCGGAGTCCGAGAAACGACAAGATGTCGGAAAGGATCCCGTTTTCGTGAAACCCGCCCGTAAAATGGAACCCGGTCTCGAAGGGTATCCCTCTTTTCGTAAACCGCGACAAGGAGCCGCCGATGCGCGGGCTCTTTTCGAGCAACAACACCTTATGCCCGCTCATCGCGAGCAAGAGCGTCATCGTCAGCCCGCTGATGCCGCTTCCTACGACAATGTCATCGAATTTTTCCATGCTATCGACTTCTCCGCATACGGTGACGGTCATCTCAGAACGAAACGGGGGACGAACGCTACATTGCCAGCCCGCCGTTGATGCCGATCACCTGCCCATGAATATACATGTTCTCTTCCGTGCAGAGGAAATTGACGACCGAAGCAACGTCTTCGGACTTTCCGACGCGATTGAGAGGAATCAAAGGGATGACCTGCTCCTTGGGGATTTTCGCGGTCATTTCCGTCTCGATAAAACCGGGGGCGACCACATTAACGAAGATATTCTTCCTCCCGACTTCACGCGCCAGGGCCTTCGCCGCGCCGATCAAACCCGCCTTGGATGCGGAATAGTTCACCTGGCCCGCCTGGCCGATCTGGCCCGAGGCCGAGGATACGACAACGATACGCCCCCGCTTGGCCTTGAGCATCGCGAAGACCACGGAACGGGCGACGTTGAAAAACCCGTCCAGGTTCGTCGAGAGCACCGAGCGCCACTCGTCCTGGGTCATCCACATCAGAAGATTATCGCGGGAGATCCCCGCGTTGTGCACGAATACGTCCGGGGACGTCGTTTCCAGCCGCTCGCTTAAGGCCGCTTCGGTCTCCTCGTAACTGGAGACGTCAAAGGGGATAAGTTCGCATGAGCTTCCCGCCGCTTCTATCTCCGCTTTCGCGGAGGCCGCGGCTTCATGGTTGCCCTTATAAGTCAGCCAGATCGTAAAGCCGGATTTCGCCAGTCTCAGCGCGATGGCCCGCCCGATTCCGCGGCTACCGCCGGTCACGAGCGCGATTTTTTTCGGTTGATCGTTCATGAGGATTTTACCGCCCCTGTATATAAACCCCGTTAGAAAACAAGCTCTCTAACGGGGTTTTTCATATCATCTCAGGGCAAGAAACAAAAACATTAACCCATGGAATTTTCAAGCATTTCTAATTGAATTCGTAAATTTTTGGATACTACACCAACCATCCGAGGCTGTCAAGACTTTTCCGGGTGTCTCGGAGGCGATACTGCTGCACAATTGTGAGGGTATTACGCTTCTTCGTCATGCGATCAGTCCAGGAGCGACGACAAAGATATGTTTTGAATAGCGGGTGTCCTGGGGAGGTGACCTTGTTCAATACCTGCCAGGCAATGAGCATAGCCATGACAATAGTTTTGCCTGAGCCTGTGGCCATCTTGGAGCAGAGTCGGTTGAACTCGCCTCCATCTGAAGAGATTTCAATCCCTGTCTTTTCCGCTGCCGGGGCCTCGGTAAGCCAGATGAGGGTTTCTATTGCTTCCAGCTGGCAGAAAAAGAATCTACGGAACTCCCGCTCTTCAAGATTCTGCCAGTGTTCCAGTAAGCGCCTTGTGATCCCAGTTACACCGGCGTAACCAGCCTCACGCCATGCATTCACACGGGGACGGATCGAGTTGACAATCGGTATTTCAACGAAAACGCCGGGGTCGTCAAACGCTTTGGAGCTTTCAGAAGCAACAACATACCCTGCCGGACGTCTGCCATCTTTCAAGCTAAAAGTGCGGCTCTCCCGGTCATAGCTCCAGTACTGCTTAGGCTCTTCGTAAGGGGAATTGATGATGAGTTGAGTTATCGTTTGGCCCATGAGTAGTTATTTATGTGAAGGGAAGATAGTTTTTTCTTACTTATTTGTATGGGGTCTTTTTCTCTCTTACCATGCTTATCTTCGCGACATGAGACCCACGCGGACCGCCCCGCGCCGCCCGCACAGACGCTTGGACGTCGGGAGAAAGAGCGCCCTTTCCCATGATTGTCCGGATCAGGTTGACCGCATCACTCTCTCCGTGCCGCTCGGACAAGAGAGAAACGATATACGTATTCAGCGAAATATCATCCACTACGGCAGTGGCGGCAAGTTTCGCGTGAAGGCTTTTCGGCATTCTCAGCCTGATCTGGCCGCTGTAGGGCGTCAGTTTTTCCGGGACCGGGAGCGCCTGGCCGGACTCCTTCAGCGCGTCCAAATACGCCTCCGCCGCAATCTTCAGCTCGGAAACAGCCTCTTCCTGGGTTTTTCCAAAAGCGCTCAGGCCGGGCAGCTCCGACGCCGTTGCGATGTAGCCGTTGTCTTCATCACTCCATTTTATTTGCAGGGAATACTTGAACATTGTCCGCTCCGTTTATAAATTGTGCTCCTCTATGAAATCCAGCAATTGCCTGACCTGATAGCTCTTTGCCTTTCCGTCCGGCATTTTTTGGATGGAGATAAGTTTAAAAGGGATACCCCTTTTATAGATGTGGTGCGAGCCCTTCACTCTGTCGAGATGCATGTTTGCGCATTCACAGAGCTTGCAGAGTTCCGTAAACCTCAGCCCAGCGGGATTGTTCCAAGCCTTTTTCAGCAAATCAACGCATCTTTTGTCCAAGATCATCCCCCGCCAGGATAATTAGATTGATACCACATATGGAACCACTTGTCAAGCGTGCTTTAATATAACCCATTGAAATATTAAGTGTAAATTTCAGCCGGACTATTCAATTTCTAAGACCTTCAAACTTTCGATCCCCCGGTCATCAACGATCTTTACCGCAACGCGTTTGTGCTTGCCGACTTCAAATGGCAGGGAAACCGTCCCACGATAAGCTTCGATAAGTTCCTCGTCGAGCTCCGCTTTCAGGTTCTTCGCCAGCCTCGCCCAACCTTCATTTTCTCCTGCCATGGGAAAGAATACCTGCCGCGGGAAAGAGACTGCGCCCATCATAGTCCGTATCCAGCATCCACACGGCAATTTTGTCCGTGCCGCCGGATTCGACGTTGCCGTTCTTCGTGTTGTAGTAATCGAAGCCGTGAACGCAAATCTGATGAAAGTGGCGAGAGGTTAGTGGCGGGTGGACAGGGAATTGAGGCCCCTGCCTCTCACACCCGGTACGTGCCGTTCGGCATACGGCAGTTCATGCAAGTTTGGTAAAACGTCGATGTCCCGCAAGTAGGCTCATGAGCCCCTGTTGCTGTAGCCATTTGGCAGTTACCGCAGCGTTCATATGAGACGCTCCGGCGTTCCACCACGGCCCCCGGCCATTGTAAGCCGAGGTAGATGCCGCCGCCTTTTCTATCCCTCGTTCGATCATCTCTCCGGCTCTGGTTCTCGGCGTTTTCCATTGCCGCCACAGGATAGAGCGCAGCTTGCGCCATATCCATTGATCCAATTCCTCGAAGGCGACGCGAAGGCAGGCTTTAACCAACGCGCTTAAATCCGATTTTTCTGCGTCGATCCGCGTCCAAAACGGTTTCCGTAAATATTGCTTTATCGAAACTCTCTCCACTTGCCCCCCCCAAATTGAAGCGATTGGATAGGCTAAAAATCAGTTACAACCTTCCCATCACACCTGTTTGGGCAGAACTTCAGCTGCCCCCTTCTTGAATCTCCTTTGTTAGGTCCAAATATTAAAGCAATGATATGGTAAAGGTACTAAGAGGTGGTCCCCAAAAATCGGACAGTCGTATAAGGTGTAAAATACGACAAACGATGAGGAGGCCACGGAACGATGAGCAAGACGAAAAGGAAGCGGTACGCAGCGGATTTCAAGGCGCGGGTAGTGCGTGAGGCGTTCAA
>JBGPUS010000190.1:0-4906 GCA_041491325.1 Nitrospirota bacterium
GAACTCACCCGAGAACCACACCGTCAATTGATTCAGCACGTTCAGGAAAATGGGGTTCTTCTCCAGCGAAAGTTCCTGGACCTGGTTCGTGTCCTCGTCCCACTGGCGGATGAATTTGTCGGTAATCAGAACGGAATACCGGAGCGGGGAATCGACGTGCCAGGCGATCTTGCTCGGTTTTTGCAGAAAGATCCGGCCCTTCAGGACGAGCTTGTCCTTGAACATGGCCATCTCTTTTTCCTGGGTGAAGTCCGTTTTGAGGGTATTGAAGTTCGAGGCCTTTTTACCGAGGCTGTTCAGAAACGCCGGCAAATCGGACGGCTGCTTAAGCGCCTGCGCGACCGGTTCTCCCGCGAAGACCGGAACGGCCAGGAAAAGGACGCACAGCGCTGAAAAAACGAATCTCATTCTTATCTCCCGTTACGTATTGCCAAAATCTTTTCACCGCAGAGGACGCGGAGAGCTTCTTGAATTTTAAAAGCAAAAAGTCCTCCCGTATCTATTCAGCTATCCTCAAAGCGGCTTTCAAAGCTCCCAAAAGGTCGTCCCCGAATGGTTTTATCGGGGATCTGGTTTAACGGTGATCGTAACACCGTATTCCCGATTACGACCTCGGGAATGACAGCATGGCAAAAATGCGCGCGCATTGTGCTGAATAGATACGACTTCTCGACAGTACCCGTCTTTACGCGGCCTTGCCGTTGCTCCGCAGGACCTTTACCTCGCCGCGGGCGATAACCGTCTCGCCTTTGCTCACCTCGCCCCGGATAATGCCGAAATCTCCCAGCTTTGCGATCTTCTTGACCGATATCCTCAGGAGATCGCCGACGCGGGCCGCGCCGAGCACTTCGAGGTTCTTGATGCCGAGCAAAAAGCCTTCCTGCTGCGCGCTGCGGCCGCCGAGCGTCCGAAACCCTTCCATTGCCGCCAACGCCTGAGAAATGATCTCGGCATACGAGGCGTCGTCAAGCTTGCCGTTTTCGCCGACAAAGATCATGTCCTCCCGCACCGTCATTTCGGAGACCGAGGCCCGTTCCTTGATTTCAAGGAGACGGTCGATCAGGAGCATGGGCGGTCTGTGCGGCACGACCCGCGCGGCGTCCACGGGAAGGAACATGATATCGTCCCGCAGGTCCTGGTTCTTCCAGCACAGGGGGTCCGACGCAAGGTAATCGCCGGTCATCTGGTAGGCGGCGCCCCGGCACCCGTAGCATTCATCCAGCTTTTTGCATTCTCGGCAGGGGCCTTTGATCATCTCTTTATAGTTTTTGAGGTCCTGCGCCACTTCGCTGTCGTGAAGGATGTCCTTCAACCGCTGCTCTCTCACGTTCCCGATCGGGATCGTGACGCCGACACACGGCTGCACAAAACCTTCCGAGTTCACGGCGCAGGAAAACTGGTGGCGCAGGCACTCGCCGCCGACGAGCGGCGGTTTGGGTTCCCAGACGTGGCCGTACTTGGTCCGGTCGAGCTCGGAAATCAGCTGAAAAAACTCCCCGACCCTCCGGGAATCGACTTCCAGCATGCTGTGCTCGCGGGCCCCTCCCTGCGGCGTGATCATCTCGAAATACGGGACAATGTTCTGGTCGCGCAGCCACTCCCAGAGCCGGGGCAGCTCGTCGATATTCTGGCGGCAGATGATCGTGCTCACCCCCATGGGGTGGTCCGCCGAAGGGTACCCCGCCGCCTTCAGGTTTTTGAGCGCCTCGTGTATCTGGGTGTATGCCCCTTTGCGGCCGGACAGCGTGTCCTGAAGGCTCTCGTCGAACGTGTTCATTTTAAGGACGACCCGGACCTGATTGTCGTGCATGGCCTGCGCAACCGCGCGGGACATGCCCGTCCCGTTCGTGAACATCTCGACTTCCATGTCGAGGCCGCGAACGAAGCGTATCATCTCCATGATATGCGGATACAGCATGGGCTCGCCGCCGAGCACGATCAGTTTCCGCGCGCCCAGCTCCCGGGCCTGGCCGATGACGTCGATGAATTCTTCTTTCGTCAGTTCGTTGCGCTGGCCGGCGTTGTCCGCGGCGTAACAATACATGCACCGGAAATTGCAGCTCCGGTTGAACTCGATCTCCATGGAGAGCAGCCGCCCCGCGCCGACTGCCTCGGCGATCTCCTGCCGGGAAAATTCCGCGCCGTAGATACGGCTTTGACAGCTTTTCATAGGCTCGTTCTCCGGTCCACGAAACGGATTAATTTCCGTGAATTTGCGCTGTACACCTGGTTTCGCACCGTTTCCTCTTGTTCGATGATCACCTCGGGCCGCACGCGTAAATGCGCCTGCAGCTTGTCCATGATACTGGCCGCGGTGCAGGAAGCGTCCTTGACCGCGACATACACCTTCACCACGTCGGAAAGATCATAGTCGCTCGAAGCGGCGATGAAGTATTCGCTTATTTCCGGGAACATATCGAGCACGGCATAGATCGAGTTCGGGTACAGCGTCGTACCGCGGAACTTGAGCATCTGTTTTTTTCTCCCGAGAATGGGGCCGAGGCGGGGCGAATTTCTGCCGCACGCGCACGGTTCGTCGATCAGGAAGCTGATGTCCCCTGTTTTGAACCGAAGCAGCGGTATGCCCTCGATGGCGAGGGGCGTCACCACAACCTCGCCTACTTCGCCGTGCGGAAGCACGCTCCCCTGGTCATTCACGATCTCCACGACCCCCAGATCCGGGTGCAGGTGGCCGCCCTGCTGGGCCGTGCACTCGCAAAAGGTCGTGATGGTTTCGGAGGAGGCGTACGTGGAATAGATCTTCGCTCCCCAGGTCTCTTCCAGACCATCGCCGACGCGCAGCAACGCCATATCCCGGTCCCGGATGGGCTCGCCGATACAGATAAGTTTTTTCACTCCCAGCGACGCGGGCACTGTATTCTGGGCTTGTATAAAGCGGCCCAGCTTGAGCAGGAAAGTCGGCACGCCCACGAGCACGGTCGGCTTCATGCGCTTGATGATCTCGAAATGGCTGTCGAAGCTGTTCAGGCCGTTTCGTATGGCGGTGGCCCCCAGGCTCCGTACGCCGGAGAAGTAGGCCAGCCCCGCGACAAAGCAGCGGTCCAGGGTGCAGGTCAGCAAAACGATGTCGTCCGGCGTCATGCCGCAGCCGGCAAAGGAAATTGCCTCATTGTACGCCAGGCGGCGGAGATCGTTCTCGGTGTACATCATCGTCGTCGGCTTGCCCGTGGTCCCCGACGACAGAACGATGTCCACGATCTGGGACATGGGCACGGCAAGAAACTCGTCGTTGTATTCGCTCAGCATGGTCTTATCGGTGAACGGCAGCTCGCAAAGCGTCCGCGAGGTCACCCTGCCGACATCCACGCCGTTCGTGCGAAACAACGCGCGGTAAAACGGCGACGCGGACGCCAGATAATGCAGGTGCTTTTGCAGCAGACCGTCCTGCGCCCTGCGTATTTCGTCGGGTTTCAGATACTCGATGGTTCTTTTATGGTCAAACGGCATCAAGTCCTGTTCTCTGTCGTGGACAGCTCACGGTCGATGATTTTCCAAACCCGGTTCTTGAAGGCAAACGCCGTCAGGTTCTTGTACTCGTCCCACGTGATCGCCGGCAGCCTCCGGACCGTGATCGTCCCCGGCCGCAGCAAAAGCGAGCCCTTGGGCGGGATGTTCCCGTTCCCCGTTATGCAGAGCGGCACCACGGACGCGCGCGAGGCGAGCGCAAGCCGGAAGGCGGCCCCATGGAAACTCCCCAGGCTCCCGTCCGTCGATCTCGTTCCCTCGGGGAAGAAGATGACCGAGACCCGCTCGTCCAGTAATTGCGAGCCCCGGCGTATGAACTCCTCGGGGGACATCATCCTGATGTTCAGGTATCCCGAGAACTTCGCGTACAGACCGAGCACCGGTATGCGGAACGGCCATACGTTCACGATCTGGACGGCCTCGTCCGGCAGCACGCACATGAGAAACGCGTCCGATGCGGACTGGTGATTGCTCACGAAGATAAACGGACCCGCCGCCCCGTCGGCCCCCCGAGGCTCATACCGGAGCTTGATGAACGGATACGGCAGGGACGTGATGATCCTGCCGTACAGGCTGATGGAGCGTCGAAACCGTTTCATGGCCCTGCGCTGCGTTTGGAAAAGCCGCGTTAACGCGACAAAAAGCGTCAGCGTCGGGATCACGACCCCGGAAGCCAGAAGAAACACGGTGTAAAAATACAGGTTCAGGACATACAGCTTGAGACAGCGCATCGCTATGAACTCTTTTTAATTTCCTCGTTCTTGATCGAGGAAATGAACTGATAGATGTCCTGGAGCGTGCGAATGTCCCTGACCTTTTCCTCATTCCTGATCTTGACGCCGAAAGTGTTCTGGAGCGCGACAACCAGGTCGACGATATCGAGGCTGTCGAGCCCCAGGTCGGTGAAAATATGCGCTTGAGGAACAAGACGCTCCTTCTCTATTTCGAAGGCCTCCTCAAACACCGTGTTCGTCTTGTCGATGATCTCCTGCTCGGTCATGTGTTCCTCCGGAGGAAAATTTCAAATTACAAATAACAAATCTCAAATAAGCATCAAATACCGAATTCCAATGTTCAAACTGTTTGGAGCTTGTTTTTTGGGTAATTGGAAATTATTTGCTATTTGGCGCTTGTTATTTGGTTCTTATATTTGTCTATACACCAGCGCCGCGTTGATGCCGCCGAAGGCGAAACCATTTTTGAGCACGGTTTTCACCGGCTGCTTAAGCGGCTGCATCACGTGGCGGATGCCGTCGCATTCCGGGCTGACGGCTTCAAGGTTCAGCGTCGGATAAATAACGTTCCGCTCCATCATCTTGAGGGACGCCGCCAGTTCGATCGCGCCCGAAGCGCCGAGCGTATGGCCGATGTACCCCTTGAGACTGCTGACCGGGACCGAGGCCCCGAACAGGTCCCGCAC
>JBGPUS010000191.1:0-4904 GCA_041491325.1 Nitrospirota bacterium
CTTTTTCCACGTCCGCGTCGTCAAGCACGATGAACGCGTCGGAACCGCCCAGTTCGAGCACGACCTTCTTGATCTTCGCTCCCGCGTGTGCTGCGACCTCTTCTCCGGCCTTGTTGCTCCCGGTGAGCGATACGGCATCTACCTTATCTTCATCGATAAGGCTGAGCGCGTCCTTGGAATCGATCAACAGGGTCTTGAATACATGGTCCGGGAACCCCGCCTTTCTGAACGCGTCCTCAATGGCCAGGGCGGACTGGGGCACGTTGGATGCGTGCTTCAGGACCACGACGTTCCCCGCGGCAATCGCCGGAACGCCGAACCGGAACGCCTGCCAGAACGGGAAATTCCACGGCATGATCGCGAGCACGATCCCTAGGGGCTCGAACACAGCATAGCTCCTGAGCGCCTCGGTTGCAATATTCTCGGCTTCCAGGAACTTCGGGGCGTTATCGGCAATGTAGTCGCAGAGCCATGCGCATTTTTCCACCTCCCCCAAAGCTTCCCTGAGGGGCTTGCCCATTTCCTTCGTCATCAATTCAGCATAGGTCCGTTTCTCAGCCCGGAGTTGAACCGCCAGCCGTTTGATGGAGCCCGACCTCTCCGTAACCGGCAGATTGCGCCACGAGGAGAACGCTTTCCGGGAGAGGGAAAGCTCTTCATTCAGCTCCTGTTCTGTCAGGAGACTAAACTCCTTCATCACTTCTTCGGTATAGGGATTGATCGACTGTATTTTTTTTGCCGGCTTTAGTAGTTTCAAAGCACTGACTTTCATTTTCTCCACCTCCTGTTCCGAGGACGCCGTACTTTTATGTTTGAGACCCGCCTCTTTTTTTACCGCCATCAACGTCCTCCTGAACTTCAAACTCATTTGGAAATCCTAACCCGGACAAACCGGAACCTTTGCCACGAAGAATACGAGGAAATTCAAAATGGATTAGCCGCAAGGAGGCGCAAAAAGCACAAAATTTTTATTCTTTTTTGCGTCTCTTGTGCTTTTTTGCGGCAAATATTCTTGCCATTAAACTACAAGCCACGAGCTGCTCTTCTCACTTCCTCTTCTCTATCGGCACATACGAACACCCCGTCTTTCCGCAGTACTGTCCGATATAGTCGGATGAAGGCCGGTACAGGGCCGGTTTTCCCTGGGCGTCCGCGAACTTTTCTTCTATAATATGCGCCGTCCATCCCGCGATCCGCGATATGGCGAAAACCGGCGTCATGATGTCGTGCGGGATGCCCATCATGTGGTACACGGCAGCGCTGTAAAAATCGACATTCGGCTTGATCGTGGTCTTCCCGCGTTTGCCGAATTCCGACACCGCCGTCTCCTCGATCTGAGTGGACATCCGGCACCAGTGCTCCTGCCCGAGCTTTTTTCCGAGCCGGAAACACATGTCTTTCAGGAACCGTGCCCGGGGATCCATGGTCTTGTACACTGCGTGGCCCATGCCCATGATCTTGCGACCGCTGTCCAGTTCCTTGCGCACCCATCCGGCGAGGTCTTTCTCGTGCTCGATCGCCATGAGCATCTTCATCACTGCCGCGTTGGCGCCGCCGTGAAGGCTTCCGGAAAGCGCGCCGACGCCCGCCGCTACTCCCGCGTACATATGCGCCTGCGTGGACACGACCTCGCGGCACGCGAAGGTGGACGCATTGAACGAGTGGTCCGCGTGAAGCACCAGGGCCGTATCGAGGTCGCGCGCGGTCTCGGCATCGGGCTTAGCGCCCGTGAGCTGCCACAAAAAATTCCCCGCGTGGGACAAGGCGTTGTCGGGCGCTATCGGCTGCAGGCCCTTTCGTATGCGGTCCCAGCCCGCAACGACGGCGGGCACGCGCGCAATAAGCCGGAGGGCCTTGGCGATGTTTGCTTCCCGCGTTTCCGATTGCAAATCGGGATCGACCGCGGCAAGAAGCGCTACGGATGCCTGCAGCACGTCCATGGGCAGGGCCGTGGTCGGCAGACGCTTTAGGCTGTCGAAGATATATGCCGGGACCTCTCGTGCTTCCGCAAGTTTTCTTTTGAATTCACGCAGCGCGTTTTCGTCGGGAAGATCGTCATGCAGCAGCAGATAAGCTGTTTCCTCGAACGTCGAGCGCTCGGCCAGCTCCTCGATTCGGTAACCCCGGTAAATGAGGATGCCGTTTGTGCCGTCCACGTTGCTGATCTTCGTGTCCGCTACGGTAACTCCCCGAAGTCCTGTATTTTTAACGCTTGAGGGCTCCGCTGCCTTGGCCCCCGTTTCAACCTCTTTTTTTACCGCCGATAGCGCCGTCATACTCAACACCTTCTTTCTTGGATCGTTTGATAATAAGAACCTGAAACTTTGGATTCTGTCAATCCTGCTATCCCGTCGTAAATCTCCCTCGCCCCTCTTTATCGGGGTGACAGCTTGTTACCTGTAGGGCAAGGCTTTAGCCTTGCTTAAAAAGCAACCCTAAAGGGTTGCCCTACAAAATCCGTACAAACGTCTTAGCGCTCGGTATCAACTCATGCCGCAACGCCGACCAGAAGCTCCTGTTTCACATAATTCAACGTCCCGCCCGCCAATAAATGCCGTCTCTGGCGTTCAGACACGTTCAGGACCGTAATGATTGTTCGACCGTCCGCCTCGACAGGGATCTCCACGTCGCCCTGCTCTATCCGTTTGCGAACATCCCGGAAAACTATCTTCTCGCCTTCTTTTAAGAGTTCATATGCAGCGGGGTCCTTGAACGTGAGCGGCAGGATGCCGAAATTGCAGAGATTGGACTTATGAATGCGGGCAAAGCTCTTCGCTATTTTCGCGCGAACGCCGAGGTACCGGGGCGCAAGCGCCGCATGTTCCCTGCTAGACCCCTGTCCGTAGTTCTCTCCGCCGATCACGACCACGTTCCCTTTCGACCGGCACTTCGCGGCAAATGCTGGATCAACCTGCTCGAACACATGTTCGCTGATGGCCTGGATGTTCGAGCGAAGCGGGAGCACTTGATTGCCCGCGGGCATGATGGCGTCCGTTGAGATATTGTCCCCCACCTTCAGCACTACCTCTGTCTCTAGCGTATCGGGAAGGGGAACAAGCTCCGGCAGGGGTTTGATGTTCGGCCCTCTCACGATCACGGTTTTCATTAATTCCTGAGAGGGAAATACGAGTGATTTTTCTTCTATAATATAGGCCTTTGGGTCTTCCACTTTCGGATATTTCATTTCCTTTCTGAAATCACGCGGGTCCGTGATAACACCCTTCAGGCCGGAGGCCGTGGCTGTCTCGGGCGAGCAGAGGTACACTTTATCGTCCTTGGTCCCCGATCTGCCGGGAAAGTTTCGCGGAAACGTCCTGAGGCTCACCTCTCCGGTCCCCGGGGCCTGGCCCATGCCGATGCAGCCCTGGCAGCCCGGCTCGTGCAGACGCACGCCCGACGAGAGGAACGCCATGAGCCCGTTCTCCTTGGCAATGTTCTCAAGCACCTGGCGGCTTCCGGGATTCACGTGGAAATGGACTTCGGAGTGGACGGTCCGGCCTTCGAGCATCTTGGACGTCACCATCAGGTCACGGAACGAAGAGTTCACGCTGCTTCCCACGATCACCTGGTCTACTTTCGTGCCCGCAACTTCGCGCACCGGAACCACGTTCCCCGGCGATGACGGTTTGGCAATAAGCGGCTCGACCTTTGACAGGTCGATTTCCGCGTATTCGTCGTATTCAGCTCCTTCGTCCGCTGAAAGCGGGACCCAGGCAGCGGCCCTTCCCTGGGCAGTTAAATACTCCCGCGTCCGTTCGTCGGACGGAAAAATGGAGGTTGTTGCGCCTGTCTCCGCGCCCATATTGCCTATGGTTTCGCGGTCTGTTGCGGAAAGAGTCAGCGCCCCCGGGCCGTAATACTCGATGATCTTGCCCACGCACCCTTTGACGTCGTAGCGCCTGAGCAGTTCAAGGATCACGTCCTTGGCGCTCACCCAATCCGGGAGTTTGTTTATGAGCTTGACCCCGAATACTTTGGGGCAGGGAAGGTAATAGGGATAGCCCGCCATGGCAAGGGCCACGTCGAGCCCGCCCGCGCCGATTCCGAGCAGGGAAATGCCCGCCGCTCCGGGCGTGTGGCTGTCCGCTCCCAGAAGGGTCTTGCCGGGAACTCCGAAGCGCTCCATGTGGACCTGGTGCGAGACTCCGTTGCCGGGCTTGCTGAAATGGACGCCGTACCGGGCCGCGGCGGTCTGGAGGAACTTGTGGTCGTCGGCGTTTTTGCTGTCCGTCTGGAGAAGGTTATGGTCCACGTACTGCGCCGCAAGCTCGGCTTTTACGCGGTCGATTCCCAACGCCTCGAACTCCAGCATGGCGAGCGTGCCGGTCGCGTCCTGCAGCAGCGTGTGGTCGATCTTTATGGCTATCTCTTCGCCCGGAACCAACCGGCCCTCGACGAGATGAGCTTCGAGTATCTTGTGCGTAAGGTTTTGTTTCATTGAAGTATTAAGCTCCTCGGTCTCCTCAGTTTTATTTGTGTTTATCTGTGGTTCCAGCCGCCGTTTTAGTCTGATGCGATTCCCATGTAAATTTTAGCACATTTATGCCGGAACGGCGCAGCAGGCAGCCCCTTTTAGCCTATACCTCCGGCCGTCCGTTGCCTCGCATTGACACCCATAGGGCGCGGTGTTATCCTTTTATAAAGGACTGATGCAATCCTTTTTGAATAGGCCGTTGAACCTCGGTTTTAGCGCCGGCTACAACGTTATAAGACGTTGATTTGTATCTACTGTAGCCGCACCCTTCAGGGTGCGTTTTTGATTTCGAGTGTTTTTTTAACAAAGGAGGCAACGATGAACCCTTTCATATTGGTTACAGGAGCGACCGGCAACACCGGCCTGCCGCTCGTAGAGCGACTCGCAAATACCGAACTACGCTTCCGGGCGATGATCCACTCCGTAAAGA
>JBGPUS010000192.1:0-4897 GCA_041491325.1 Nitrospirota bacterium
GTTTCTCATGGACGAAAACGGGAAATTCTACTTTATGGAGATGAATACCCGGATTCAGGTCGAGCACCCCGTGACCGAGATGGTGACGGGCGTGGACCTCGTCAAGGAGCAGATCCGCGTGGCGGCCGGGTTGCCGCTTTCCTTCACGCAGGACGATATCAAAATAAAAGGGCACAGTATTGAATGCAGGATCAACGCCGAGTGCCCGGACAAGTTCACCCCCTGCCCGGGAACGTTGACGGCGTTTAATCCGCCGGGCGGACTGGGTGTGCGGGTGGATACGGCTGTTTATACCCAGTATGTCATTCCGCCCTACTATGATTCCATGATAGCAAAATTGATCGTGCATGCGGATACCAGGGACAACGCCATCATCAGGATGCAACGCGCGCTCGATGAATTCATCATCGAAGGCGTGAAGAGCACCATACCCATGCACAAGAAGGTCCTTTCGGACCCGGATTTCCAGAGCGGTAATATATCAACGAAGTTCATGGAGCGGTATCCTGCCAAGTAACGTACAAGGGCTCTGTCTGATCCTGGACCAGGACCTGCTCCGCACCGGACCCGCGCAGGCCGTGGCCGCCGCTCTTTCCGCCGGGGTCCGGTTCTTCCAGTACCGGAACAAAAGCGGCACTCGGAACGAAATTTACGAGACGGCCCGGGACCTGGCGTCGCTGGCGCGGAGGGCGGGTGCGCTGTTCATCGTGAACGACCATGCCGACATCGCCGCCGCAATCGATGCTGACGGCGTGCATCTTGGACAGGACGACCTTCCTCAGGAATATGCGCGAAAACTGCTCGGCAGGACAAAGCTTGTCGGAGTATCGACGCATAGTCCTGAACAGGCGCGGGCCGCTGAAAAGGCAGGCGCGGACTACATCGGATTCGGGCCGCTCTTCTCAACAATGACCAAGGATGCCGGGAGTGCGAAGGGAACGGCGGGACTAGCGCTTGTGAAACAGGCGGTCTCGATCCCGGTCATCGCCATCGGCGGCATCAACCATGCGAATGTCGGGGACGTCATGCGCGCGGGCGCTGACGGTGTCGCAGTCATCTCCGCAATCCTGTCTGCTCCTGATATAAAAAAGGCCGCTGCGCGGATGCGAGAGCTTATCGGGCTTTAACAGTCCGCCATTTAAGAGGGGGATCGAATATGCGCACGATCGCAAAATACTTTTTAGTGCTCTTGTCTCTGACGGCTTTTGCCGTGGCGTGCACGCGTCAAGACGATAACGTCATCAGGATCGGCGCGGCCGGCCCCATGACGGGCAGCGAGAGCAAAATGGGGTTGGACCTCAAGAACGGCGTGGAGCTTGCCGCGGCGGAGTGGAACGCGAAGGGCGGCGTGCTCGGCAAGCGTATCGAGGTGCTTTCCGGCGACGATGCGGCAGACCCCAAACAGGCAGTGACCGTCGCGAATAAGTTCATCAACGAGAAAGCGGTCGCGCTCGTGGGCCACTGGAACTCGAGTTGCTCCATCCCTGCGTCGAAATACTACAACGACGCCAACATGGTCATGATCTCGCCCGCGACGACGAACCCCCGGCTTACCCTCCAGGGCTTTAAGCGGGTTTTCCGCGTTTGCGGGACAGACGCCCAGCAGGGCAAGGTCGCCGCTGAGTTCGTTCTGAAAACCCTCCGTCCCTGGAAAGTGGCGGTCATCCATGATAAAACAGCCTACGGTCAGGGGTTGGCGGACATCTTTAAAGAGGCTTTGGGCGCAAAGATACAGGTCGTCTATTACGGCGGCATCGTCCAGGGCGATCCCGACTACAAGGCCGTACTCACGACCATAAAAGAGAGTAAACCCGAGCTCTATTTCTTCGGAGGCGTCTACCCTGAAGCCGGACGGCTCGTGCGTCAGGCAAAGGAAATCGGCATGAATATTCCGATGCTGACGGGAGACGGCGTGTATGACCCGACCTTCATCAGTATCGCGGGCAAGGCCGCGGAAGGGACCTATGTGACCTTCGGCAAGGCGCCGGAGGGGCTTCCGACGGCAAAGTCTTTCTTGGAAAGTTATAAGAAGAAATACGGTGAGCCGGGCCCGTATTCAATTTACGCCTACGATGCCGCAAATATCATTCTTGCCGCCATTGCCGAAACGAAAACGACGGACGGGACGAAGGTCGCCGAGTACATATCCAAGACAGCCTTTCACGGGGCCTTCGGTGACATTTCCTTCGACAAGAACGGCGACGTAACCAAAGCACCCTATGTGATCTGGCAGGTCAAGGACGGAAAGTTCGTGCAAGCGCGATAAATCCGAAGGTAGGAAGGTAGGAGGGTGGGACGGTAGGCATAAAATCTCAAGTTACTCTCTTACCTTCTTACCTCTCACCTTCCCACCTTCGTTTTAAAAAAACATGTTCATTCAACAACTGATAAACGGTCTGGCTCTGGGCGCCGTGTACGCGCTCATAGCGCTCGGCTACACCATGGTGTACGGCGTCCTCCAGCTCATTAACTTTGCGCACGGCGAAGTGTACATGTTGGGAGCATACCTCGGCATCATCGTACTCGGCGCGCTGACCGCTCTGGGACTACCTGCTTTCAGCCTGACGCTCTCGATTCTGCTCGCCACCCTTGCTTCCATGGGGTTCTGCGCGGCCTACGGCGCCGCCATCGAGCGCATGGCGTACCGGCCGCTCCGCAATGCCGTAAAACTCGCGCCGCTCATCAGCGCCGTGGGTATGTCGATCATCCTTCAAAACCTGGTGATGTTGACGCAGGGTAAAGAGTACAAAAACCTTCCGCCGCTGCTGCCCTCGGAAGGTTTTGTTGTTTACGGAGCTAATGTGTCCCCGGTGCAGGTCTTTATCCTGAGCGGGTCTATTCTCATGATGATCGGTCTCCACCTCTTTGTCTCCAAAACACGCCTCGGCAAAGCCATGCGGGCCGTGTCCCAGGATCGCGTGATGGCGGGCCTGGTGGGCGTAAACATAAACCGGGTCATATCCATCACCTTCATGATCGGATCGGCGCTTGCGGCCCTTGCAGGAGTGATGGTGACGCTTTACTACGGTGTTGTGCATTTTTTCATGGGCTATCTGGCAGGCATCAAGGCGTTCACCGCCGCGGTTCTGGGCGGGATCGGCAGCATTCCCGGGGCCGTGCTCGGAGGGTTCATGCTCGGGCTCATAGAAAATTTCGGCGCGAGCTATATCTCGAGCACGTACAAAGACGCCTTTGCCTTCATCGTTCTTATCATTACGCTCATTATCCGCCCTGCCGGCCTCCTCGGCCAGAAATCCGTGGATAAAGTGTGAACTGCAGCTCATAGATCATAGCTCTTGGCTCATGGCTCTTTAATGACCTATGAGCTATCACCCATCGGCTGAATTTTTGGAGGTTCCCATGTCGGACATCAAGAAAATGTATAAAACCATCATGGCGGACAATTTTCCGCCTGAGCTGACGATTCTTTTCGGCGATCAGAAACTTACGTACCGCAAAAGATCGTGGAAGCTTAGCGATGAAAGTTCGGGAGAGCTTATCGAGAAGGGGCTGCGTTACGGAGATAACCCCGACCAGCAGGCTGCCATGTATCAGCTTGTAAACGGCAACCTCGCGCTGGCAGGCGTGAAATTCATCGCTCCCGGAAACGGCCTGGTAGGCTCCATCACGGAGGAGCAGATGGTCCAGGCGGGCAAACATCCGGGAAAGACGAATTTCACGGACCTGGACAACGCTCTTAATATTCTGAAGTTTTTAATGGACCGTCCCGCTGCCGCGATCATGAAGCACAATAACCCGTGCGGAGTGGCTTACGGCAAGACGGTGTTGGAAGCTTACGACCGCGCGAACAGGGCGGACCGCATTGCCGCCTTCGGCGGCTGTCTTGTGGTCAACCGGCCCCTGGACAAGCAGACCGCTGAAATGGCGAACGCGAATTATTTAGAAGTTGTGGCCGCCCCCGATTATGAGGATGGCGCGATCGCTGTCCTTGCAAAGCGCAAAAATCTTCGCATCATCAAGCTGGAGAAGATAGCCGAGCTTGCAAAATACCGCGACATGAGCTTTGTGGAATTCAAAGCGCTCATCGACGGCGGGCTCATCGTCCAGCAGTCCCAGAAAAATGCGATACGCAAGAAAGAGGATTTTCAGGAAGCAAAGACCGTGTACAAGGGGAAAGAGTACCGGATCGAACGAAAGCCGACCAACGCGGAGTACGACGACATGCTTTTCGGCTGGAGCGTGGAGCAAGGGATCACGTCCAACTCGGTCATCTACGTGAAGGACGGCGCGACCGTGGGCATCGGCACGGGCGAGCAGGACCGCGTGGGCGTTGCCGAGATCGCGATATTCAAGGCCTATACGAAATACGCGGACGCTCTCTGCTTTAGGAAATACGGCATTCCCTACAAACAGTTCGAGCTGGAAGCGGGCCAGGGAAAAAGAGACAGGGGAGCGCTCGAAGAGATTGATGAGCAGACAAAAAGAGACAAGGGCGGCCTTATCGGCTCCGTCATGGTGTCGGATGCCTTCTTCCCGTTCCGCGACGGCGTGGATGTGGGCCTTAAGGAAGGAATATCGGCGATTGTGCAGCCCGGAGGTTCGGACCGGGACTTTGATGCAATCACGGCCTGCAATGAAGCTAATCCTAAAGTGACGATGGTCTTCACCGGCCAGCGGGTGTTTAAGCATTAACAGGCTGCTGAAAAAAATCTCGATACGTCATTGCGAGGAGCGTTTTTTGCGACGTGGCAATCTCGAAGTTGTTGATTAATATACAACCGCGATTGCTTCGTTCCGCTCGCAAAGACGGCCAAAAGGCTTTTTCGAAATAATGCGTTTAAATATTTGACGACACAAATTATTTCATACCCCCACGACGGTTTTCTTGATATCAGTCATCGGATAGTGTTTGATGTTCCCCGTTGCAAGGATAGCA
>JBGPUS010000193.1:0-4895 GCA_041491325.1 Nitrospirota bacterium
CAACGGGCAAGAAACAGGGGGCCATCCTCGTAGAACTCGGCTTTATCACTCCAAAAATATTAGTCGACGGTGTTAAACAGCATGTCAAACAGATAGTCCTCGGAATGTTCAGTTGGCGCAGCGGCAGCTATCTGCTCGATGAAGGCCCCTTGCCCGCAGCCGACATCATTCCACTGCAGATGAGCACAGGGAACCTGATTATCGAGGGGCTCCGGGGACTGGAGTGGGAAGTCGTGCGCAAGTCACTCCCTTCGCTCAAGACGGTTATCCTGCCGACTACGGACCCCTATCTTCTTTTTCAGGGCGTGGACCTTGAACAGGACCAATGGACGGTTTTCTCGCTTATTGACGGCGCAAGAAGCATCGAGGAAATCTGCTGCTTCTCGGACATGGGGGACTTCAATACGCTCAGGGCGCTCTACGTACTGCTGGCCCTCCAGATGATCGAGAAGGGAAACGTGAAATCCGCCAAGGATAAGGAATTTGTTTGCGAAGTCGTGCGCGAAACCGCCGCGGCCGAAGCAAGAACGCCCGCCGGACTAAAAGCAGTGGAAACCATCACGCGGGAAGAACTGCAGGCCGCCTATGACAATCTGGTCCGTCAGAACCATTACGAAATACTCGACGTCGGCCGAGACACAACGCCCCCGGAGCTCAAAAAGGCATACTTTCATCTTGCCAAACTCTACCACCCGGACCGGCATTTCAGGCCGGAGATGGCCGATATGAAAGCGCAACTCGAAACGCTCTTTTCCGCGGTCCACGACGCTTATGAGACGCTCATTGACCAGGACAAGCGCAAAAAATACGAGCTCGGCCTCGCGAGCAGGACGACACCGGACCGGGCACAGGAGCCCACTCCCCCGGCGGCAGCCGAAAACAAAGACCTTGCCGCTGCTCAATTCAACGAAGGCTTAAAGAAGTTTAGTACCGGAGACTTTTGGGGCGCGGAGGAAGCCTTCGCGTGGGCCATGCGGCTCGCGCCGGACAATGCGGAATACGTCTATCAACGCGGTTTCACCCTCTCTCGCATGCCTCGGCGGGGCCACGAGGCGGAAGATCATTTCATGAAGGCAATCGAGATGGCGCCGAATAAAATCGAGTACTACCTGGAACTGGGGCAATTCCTCATGCGGAGCGGCCTTAAAGCCAAGGCCTTGGCTATATACCAGGATGCATTAAAGCGTCATCCAAATTCAGAAAAACTCCGGCAAGCCGTAAAAAAGGCGGACGGTTAAGGCCACTTCAAAGGATTAATGGCAGCTATTCATGTTGTTTTATTTTGAGACCATTAATATCTGTAAAAATCTCCCCAAACCCCTCTTTTCCAAAGAGGGGCACAGAAACGTTTTATCTGTGTTTATCTGTGTCCCTCTGTGGTTCCAACCGCCTTTTTTCGATGCCGCGCTTGCGGAGAGCTCGACTTCATATGTCAATTATTCACCTTCGCTCTGCCCGCTTTGACAATCCGTGAATCACCTGCTATCCTTGCAGATAAGCTGGAAGTTACCCAATCGTTATACTGTTTGAAAGGAGAAGAGGAATGAGAACGTCAAGTAAAATTGTTTTTTTAGCATTGGTTGTCGTCTTAATCGGGGCCGGTATGGCGCTTGCGGGGGGCGCTGCGGTAGACATTAAAATGAAAGACGGCATCGGATCGTACCTCGTGGATTCAACCGGCATGACCTTGTACAATTTCAAGAACGATTCTCCCGGCAAGAGCGCATGCGCCGGGCCTTGCGTTGAAAAATGGCCGCTGTTCTACCTGGAGAAGGTCACCGTCGGTTCCGGCCTTGACGCGAAGAACGTCGGGGAGATAAAAAGAGCTGACGGTAAAGAACAGGCCACGTATAAAGGAATGCCGCTTTATCACTTTGCGGGAGACAAAGCCCCCGGCGACACCAATGGCCAGGGCATCAAGGACGTATGGTTTGTTGTAAAACCGTAGCAGAGGACGTTACTCTCAAACTCAGCCAGGAAGCCTTTCCCGTACAAGCGGGAAGGGCTTATTTTTTTGGGTGCTTCTCCAGCCTGCGCCGCTCCCGCCCTTAGTTTCCGGCTAAATCCTGCAAAAAAATCCGTTGTGGGGCGCCTAAATAAACGGCATAAACGCCAATTACTTGCTATACTTTTATCGAGTATTTTTTCTCTAAAACGATTGAGCGCGCGGCGTAAAACATCATGATTTCACACTATTGGAAAAACTTTTTCCCGAGACGACTTCAGTTACAGATCGGTGTGATCGTTTCCTTTCTCCTGATCGCCACCATCGGTTTATATGCGTGGCAAATCACCCGCGCCCAGTCGCAAAACCTGACTCGGGCGCTCAAAGACCAGACCGCGGTTATAGCAAAAAACATCGCTGATTTGAGCGCAAACTATGTGCTTACCGAAGATTTTGCCTCGATAGACGCACTCCTCAACAAAACAGCTGAATTTCCCGACGTGCGGTCCATATCCGTCATGAACGCTCAGGGGGCGATCATCAGCCGCGTAGAGCGCAAACCAAGCTCTGCTCCCGCCTTGCAGTATCCGCCTGAATTCATGAGTCCGCCCGCTGACGGCAAACCGTCCGCCGCGATAGTCAATGACCGGATCGTAGTCTGGCATCCCATTTCCGAGGGTTTCCTCTTCGGCTGGGTAAAAGTCGAATACAGCATGAGGGTAATAACCGAACTCCGGAATCGCACCTGGACGGAGTCGTTGATCGCCGCGGTCCCCGTGGTTATGGCTTGTTCGGTGCTGCTCCTGCTTTTTCTCAACAGGCATATCGGGGCGGTTAAAAAAATTACGGAGTTTGCAAAAAGGCTCAAGGAACAGCGCGGCGAAATCATTCCCGTCGAAAGAAGCTCGTTCGAAGTCGAGCAGCTGATGTCGGCCCTGAACCAAACGTCGTTTAAACTGCACGAACAGACCAACGCCATCAACGAATACTCGCGGAAGCTCGAAGGGCTCAAGCGGCAGATCCTGCTTATTCTGGAGTCCGCCGGAGAGGGCATTCTCGGAATCGATCTGGAGGCGCGGCATACGTTCGTCAATCCCGCCGCCGCGCGCATGCTCGGATACCGCGCCGATGAACTCATCGGCCAATCGATTTATGCGACGTGGAACCGGACAGGTACCACCCTGACTCCCGGCGTAGAAAAAGACTTTTCTCTCCTTTCTTCGGAAAAAGCCGGCGAAACCCGCCCCGGCGGCGACGCGCTTTTCTTGAGAAAAGACAGCACGTTTTTCCCCGTTGAGTATACGACGAATGTGATCCGGGAAAACGGCGCGGTCACGGGCATGGTCGTCACGTTCAAAGACGTCACGGAGCGCAGGCGGGCCGTTGAGGCGCTTCGGGAATCCGAAAAAAAATACCGCACGCTTTTCGAAGATTCAAAAGACGCCATCATTATCGATACTCCCGGCGATAGAATCATCGACATAAATCCCGCGGGCGTCGCGTTGTTCGGTTACTCCTCTATGGAAGAAATGTTGTCCGTCGATATCGCGAAGGACCTGTATAAAACTCCCCACGACCGTGAACTCTTCAAACAGAAGGCGGCGAGCCATCGTTATTTGCAGGACTACGAGGTCATCGTCAGGAAAAAAACAGGCGAGCTGCTGACCGTCCTCATAACGGCAACACCGGTCTACGACGAAGCGGGCAATGTTTCGGCGTATCAAGGAATATTCCGCGACGTCACCATGGATCGGCTGCTGAAAGACCAGCTTCTCCAGGCCCAGAAAATGGAAGCCGTGGGGCGTCTCACCGGAGGCATTGCGCATGACTTCAGCAACATCCTGAGCGCTATCATCAGCTATGTCTACCTCCTGCAGAAAAAAATCACGGAACGGGACCTGTTGACCTATGTGAACCAGATTCTCGTCACGGTCGAACGGGCCGCGCATATAACCCAGGGGCTCCTTGCTTTCAGCAGAAAGCAGATCATCGACCCCCGGCCGATCGGCCTGAACGGGCTCGTCAGAAACGTGGAGCAGCTTCTCCGTCAGGTCGTCGGCGAGAAGGTCGAACTGACAACGGCCCTTTCCGGCGAAGAAGTGACCGTCACCGCCGACAGCGGGCAGATGGAGCAGGTGCTGGTCAATTTCGCCGCGAACGCCCGGGACGCCATGCCCGGGGGAGGACGGCTATCCATCGAAACCCGGCTCATCACGATTGACGCTGACTTTGCAACGGCTCGCGGCCTTGGGAAACCGGGCGCTTACGGCGTTCTGACCGTTGCCGATACCGGGTCCGGCATGGATGAGAGCACGATGAAAAAAATCTTCGAACCGTTCTTTACGACAAAAGAGGTCGGAAAAGGCACCGGCCTCGGCCTGTCGATCGTGCACGGGATCATTCAACAGCATAACGGTTCTATTGATGTCGACAGCAAACCCGGAAAAGGAACGACGTTCACCGTCTACCTGCCGGCGATCGCGCCGGTCCGCCGCGCGGCCGTTCCGCCGCGCCAGGAAGCTCTCCCGGGAGGCACGGAAACCATCTTGGTGGCCGACGATGACGACGAGGTTAGAAAAACAACGAGGTCCGTGCTCGTGGAATCCGGCTACACGGTCCTTGAAGCCGTGGATGGGAACGATGCGCTTGAGAAGTTCAGAAAAGAGGGAAGGAACGTCTCCCTGGTCCTCCTCGTCGTGGTCATGCCGAGGAAAAACGGCAAGGAAGCCTACGATGAGATGCGTAAATTAAAGCCCGGCCTCCCCGTCCTCTTCACGAGCGGCTATGCCGCGAACGTCATCGAAGAGAAGGGAAAGTCGCTTGAGGGTAAGCCTTTTATCTCAAAACCAGCACGGCCTGAGGAACTTTTAAAAAAAGTGAGAGAGCTTCTTGATGCCGCATAAATCTAAAAACGGCGGTGGAACCACAGATGAACGCAGATAAACACAGA
>JBGPUS010000194.1:0-4876 GCA_041491325.1 Nitrospirota bacterium
CGCTTGAAAAACGCCTCCGTGATATTTACGGGGTTTATAACGCAGGCATACTCTTGCCTGTCAGTAAATACCGGAACCTCCAGATGTTCATTGAGTACACCTTGGTGAATGTAAGAAACGAGATCATCATGCTGAACGGAGCGCCAAGGCCCGTAAATGGAGGCGACTACTACGGCATCACGTATGGCATTCGGCTGGTCAATGAGCGCTTCAATGTGACGATCGGAACTCAGTATATGCACAAACATACGAAGGATTTGGATAATACCAGCAGGCTTATCGCTTTGATGAGTATGAAGTTTTGAATTGAATCAGCGTTTATCCTTAACGCAGGCTGAAGCCTGCGGCTACAAAATCCCGACCCTTTGATTTTTTGTTTATATCGAACGTAGCCGCACCCTTCAGGGTGCGTTTTTTAATGACGGCAAGAAGTTTATCACTTCCACCCAAGAATGCAATCCAACAGAAATTTATCCCATAAAAACAAGGAGTACACAGTCGTGACTTAATGCTTTACTCAATATTTTATCTTGTCTGATAATGTATATTATGTCAAATCAGTAAAAGAAAGCCTATTTTTCTCCGGCTATGCTGCTGCAAAATATGTCTATGCTCCCCCGTATTTATCTGCGTGATAGGAACTTCTTACCAGCGGGCCGGCAACTACGTGACGAAAACCGAGCTGAAGTGCTTGCTCTCGGAGCGAATCGAATTCGTTAGGATGGTAGAACTTTTCTACTTTGAGATTGTTTTTTTTAGGTTGAAGATACTGGCCGAGCGTTAGGATGGAGCAGCCGATAGCGCGAAGTTCGTGAAGGACTTTAAGTACCTCGTTGTTCCCCTCTCCCAAGCCGAGCATCAAACCTGTTTTGGTGATGGATCCGGATTTCCCCGCATGAGCAAGCAGGTCGAGTGATCTCCGATAGTCCGCCTGCGGCCGCACGGTGGGATACAGAGATGGAACGGTTTCAACGTTGTGATTAAGAACATCAGGCTTTGCGTCGAGGACGGCCTGGAGAGACGTTGACGAGCCCTGGAAATCCGGGACCAGTACTTCTATTCGGCATCCGGGAGCTCTCAGGCGAATGGCGTTGATGGTGTCTGAAAACACGGAGGCGCCGCCGTCGCTGAGATCGTCGCGCGTTACCGAGGTAATGACCGCATAGCGCAACCGGAGAGCTTCCACGGCTTCGGCCACTCTGTTCGGTTCATCTCTGTCAAGGCCGGAGGGCGTTCCCTTCGGCACGTTGCAGAACGCGCAACCGCGTGTACAAACAGTGCCGAGGAGCATGAAGGTAGCCGTGCGCGCGCTCCAGCATTCTGTCTGGTTTGGACAGGCGGCGCTTTGGCAGACCGTATGAAGACGCTTCTTTTTTACCAAGCTCCGCACGTCCGCGAGGTTCTCGTTCGTGGTGAGCCGTATTCTGAACCAAGGTGGAAGGCGTTTGTTGTTCGCGTGCATGTTGAAATTTCTTAATAAATTAGGTCCGTTCGTACTGCAAAAAAGCCAAAAAGGCTTTGACACACCCTGCACTCGCGCACACACTCGTAAGCGCTGGGCGCAGGCGGATCAAATCCGATACAATATGATTTCCACTGATACGTCAAAGTCTTATCCGTGCAAATCATAAGCAAATCCGCCGTCATCAGTGTTTAATTCTTCAGGTTTGTTTTCTCCGTCTCAAGCGGGACTGCCTTTTCAACAAAAATACGAAGGACTCATCCATTATTTTTCTCTCAGCGCCGCATTGATTACCTGGTCGATGTTGTCCGCAAAGATGAAGTTCATCTCTTTTCGCAGGTCTTCCGGCACGTCGTCAAGATCGTTCTTGTTCCTCTCCGGCAGAATGATCGTGGTGATTCCGGCGCGTTTTGCCGCAAGCACCTTCTCTTTCACACCGCCGATCGGCATGACCTTGCCTCGGAGCGTTATCTCGCCGGTCATGGCTAAGTCGGGCTTCACCAGCCTGCCGGTCAGCATGGATACGATGGCCGTAGTCATTGTGACGCCTGCGGACGGACCGTCTTTGGGAATTGCGCCGGCCGGCACATGGATATGAATATCGGTTTTCTCGAAGAAATCCTTATTGATCCCAAAGGTCTCTGTCTGAGAACGCACGTAGGAGAGCGCTGCCTGGGCTGATTCCTTCATCACGTCGCCGAGCTGGCCGGTGAGCGTAAGCTGCTTGTTTCCCGGCATGATCGTCGCTTCGATAAAGAGAATGTCCCCTCCCGTCGGCGTCCAGGCAAGGCCCGTGACGACTCCTGGCCGGTCGATCCTGACCGCGGTTTCAGCGAAATACCGGGGGTTGCCCAGGTAATCATGGAGGTCGCCGGGCTTGGCTGTAATAGGCGTGGGTTTTCCTTCCGCAACGGATTTTGCGACCTTGCGGCAAATATTGGCGATCTCTCGTTCGAGGTTCCGAACGCCGGCCTCCCGGGTAAAGTCTTTGATAACGGCCGAGAGTGTCTCGTCTTCGATCACGAGTTCCTCAGGTTTGAGCGCGTTCGCCTTGATTTCCTTCGGCACGAGATACTTTTTGGCGATGTTCAGTTTTTCATGTTCGGTATATCCCGGAAGCTGGAGCACCTCCATGCGGTCAAGGAGCGGCGCCGGGATTGTGTCGAGCTGGTTTGCCGTCGTGATAAACATCACCTTCGAAAGATCAAAGGGCACGTCGAGGTAATTATCGCGGAAGTCCTTGTTCTGCTCCGGATCGAGCACTTCGAGCAGCGCCGAAGACGGGTCTCCCCGCCAGTCCGAACCGACCTTATCCACCTCGTCGAGCATGATTACGGGGTCCTTGGTTTCCACACGTTTGAGCGCTTGGATGATCCGGCCCGGCATGGCGCCGATATAGGTCCGGCGGTGGCCGCGAATCTCAGCCTCGTCGTGCATACCCCCGAGAGACTGCCGCATGAACTTCCGGCCCAGGGCGCGGGCTATGGACTGTCCGAGTGAGGTCTTCCCTACCCCGGGCGGGCCGACAAAACACAGGATCGGCTCGCGCATCTTGGCGCCCCCCTCCGTCTGCGCGCCCCGCTCGTCACCCAATTTCTTTACGGACAGGTATTCGAGGATGCGGTTCTTTACCTTTTCAAGGTCGTAGTGGTCTTCATCAAGCGTGATCTTCGCCTTGGCGATATCGATGGCCGTCGCGCTGGTTTTGTTCCAGGGAAGGCTCGTCATCCACTCGAGGTAAGAGCGGATAACGGAATATTCGGGAGACGCGGACGAAAGTTTCTCCATGCGTCCCAGTTCCCGTTTGGCTTCTTTCTCGGCTTCGGGCGGCAACTTGGCCCCTTCTATCTTTTCGCGCAGATTTTTTATCTCGGAACCCTCGTCCGACTCGTCGCCGAGTTCCTTGCGGATGGCCGAGAGCTGTTGCCTGAGAAGATATTCACGCTCCGCTTTCTGCATCTGGTCCCGCGCCTGGCCCTGGATTTTTCTGCCGAGTTCCAGAACCTCGACTTCGCGGTTCAGATACAGCATCAACTTATTCAGCTTTTCGTGCACGGAATCCGCCTCAAGGATCTCCTGCCGCTGCGGCAGATCGAGCCGGATGTTCGTGGCGATGAGATAGGCAAGCTGCCGCGGATCCTCGATGTTGAGCGCCGCGGAGGACAGTTCTTCCGGTATGTTCGGGGCCAGCGACACCATTTTCTGGAACACTTCCGAGATGCCGCGCATGAGCGCTTCGAGTTCCACGGACTTCTCGGTCTTGTCCGGCAACGACTTGACCCTGGCCCGAAAAAACGGGTCCGTTTGAACGAGTTCCGAAATGCTGATGCGCTCGATGCCCTGGACCAGCACCCGGAGCGTCCCATCGGGGACCTTGACCATTTGGAGAATCCTCGCCATGGTCCCCACGGAATAGATGTCCGAGATGCCCGACACTTCCGTGTCCGTTTTTCTCTGGGCCGTGAGGCCGAGGATCTTGTCTCCCACGGTCACGTCGTTGATGAGCTTGATCGACTTTTCCTTCCCGATCACCAGCGGGTAGACCGTCAGCGGGTAGACGATGGTGTCCTTGAGCGGCAGCAGCGGAAGTTCGGCCGGCACCGGCGGTATTTTTTCAACTGCTGAGGTTTCTTCTATCTCCATAGTGTTGCTCCTGGTCTTTTTTTTGAGTGTTTTGGTTAAGAGTTCCCGGATTTTCAAGCTGCCTTCCTCTCGTCGTCTCAATCAAGCTTGCGAAGCGTGATTTTCAGCAAGCCGTTCTTCAATACGGCCTGGACGTTGTCGTGATCGATCCCGGGGTGAATATTATCTATTTCAGACCTGAATTGACCGTATTTTATGCCCAGTTGGTGGCAGGCGCTCATTTCAGTAACAGGCGGCGTTCTCGTGCCCTCAACCACCAGCAGGTCGCTGAAAAGAGTTACGATCAAGTCATCCTCGGCCACTCCCGCCAGCTCAATCACGACAATGATTTCGTCCGGCGTTTCATAAATGTCGGTAGGCGGACGCCACACGATCGTTGAATCCAGCGTGCAGGAACCGAATGATTCCCAGACACTGTGGTATGCCGTATCGGGTCGCAATCTTCCTGAATATTTATAGGCTATGTACCGGTAACGCACGGGGCATGCCTCCTTTCAAAAATATCGGTTTTCTTTATTATCGTGGATGACAACAGGATAGCAGATGCCGGGGTGAATGTCAAAACACACAATGCGCACCCTATTTTCTCCCGCAATCGGGTCAGGGCGGGGTCCCCTTTCGATCAGGTGGTGCTCCATCCCTCCCGCGCCTGAGAAATTCGACCCGTTCGAGACATATAAAATTTTCATCGTTCGATTCTCCACGCAAAACGGATGCTGGTAAATGAAAAGGCTTAGAGGACCAACCTCTAAGCCTTATGCAAACCGCGAA
>JBGPUS010000195.1:0-4853 GCA_041491325.1 Nitrospirota bacterium
GGACGTTAATACCTGACAAGTATTTATACTGTCCATCACTTCTCCGTCATCCTCTCAACCAAACGCGAAATGCTTGACGCCGCCACTCCCAGATGACGGGCCATTTCTGCGGAGGATAAACCGAGTTCCGTCCGTCCCCGTGAAGCGATGACGGCCCGCAAGCGGCTTACTACTCTCCGGCGGACTCCATTTATGACTTCTTGCGGGCTTGCTCTCGCCTTCTTGCATTCTTCGCTGATGATTTTTTGGATAGTTCTCCCGGATCGTTTCAGCTTGAGCTGCCGAAGTTCTCTTTCTTCGGTCTCTTTCATCGTGATAACGGATATACGGGTCGAACTTCAAACACCACGGGCATCGGAATAGCTCTTTGTCTATGCCCATAAACCTGCCTGTCGTCGGTTAATTACTCATACCGGAGCGCCTGGATGGGGTCCTGGAGCGCTGCCTTGCGGGCGGGATAGACGCCGAAGAAGACGCCCACGGCAGCTGAGAAGGTAAAGGCCATGATAATGGACCAGGCCGAAACGCTCGTGGGAAGCACGTCTATGAACACGGGGATGAGGAGCGCGAGGCCCACGCCGACAATGATACCGATGATCCCTCCGGCGCCGGAAAGCGTTATGGCCTCGATCAGGAATTGCGCCATGATGTCGCTGTTCCGAGCGCCCAAGGCCTTGCGGACGCCGATCTCCCGCGTTCGCTCCCGCACCGAGACGAGCATGATGTTCATGATGCCGATTCCGCCGACCAGAAGCGAAATGCCCGCGATGCCGCCGAGCACGCCGGTCAGCACGCCGAGAATGGTGTTCATCGTAGACAGCATGGCCCCCTGCGTCTGGATGGTGAAGTCCTCCCGGTGCGCGTGGCGCCGGATGAGGATGTCTTTTATCTGGGCTATAGCACGGTCGACGTCCTCGGACCTCGGCGTGGAAGCAAGCACCTCGAACAAGCCGTCGGTGTCGAAAAGCTCCTGGCCGCTCGTGACCGGGATGAATACGACGTCGTCGATGTCCCAGCCCAGGCTCGTTCCTTTCTTACTCATGACGCCCACGACGCGGTAACGCGCGTCGGAAAGCAGCACGACCTTGCCGAGCGGGTTCTCCTGCCCGAAAAGTTCGTCCTTGACCGTCCTGCCCAGAACAACGACTTTGGCCTTGGTATCGACGTCTCCCTGGGCCACGAAACTGCCCGTGTCCACGAAAAGGTTTCGAACGCGTTCGAATTCGCTCGTGGTGCCGATAATGGTCGTGTCCCGGCCCTGGTTCCGGTATTTGATCTTGCCGGTCCCGAGCACGATCGGCACCGCGTCCGTTAGAAGCCACGCGCGGCGTCTGAGCGCCAGCGAATCGTCATAGGTGAGCTTGCGCACCGTGCCGGCGGATGGTGGATGGAACCCGCCGCTCGTGCTGGTTTTCCCCGGCGTTATGATAAGGAGATTCGTGCCGAGGCCCGTGAGCTCTTTGGTAATATAAAGGCGCGCGCCCTCTCCGATGGAGACCAGCAGGATCACGGCCATGACGCCGATGATCACGCCGAGCATCGTAAGTCCCGAACGGACCTTGTTCGACAAGATGGCTTCGAAGGCGACCCTGAATGTTTCGATAAAGTTCATAGGCTGTTCTATTACTCCGAGTAACCCGGAATGCGCAACTCTGAATTCTATATTTTAACCGTGTTTATCCGTGGTTCCAACCAGTCGTTTTTAAGATTAAGAATCACAGGTGGTTTTTATGCCGTTGCCTGGTCCCCTACGATCTGTCCGTCTCTCAGGTTAATGGTCCTCTTACACCGCGCCGCGACGTCCTTATCGTGCGTCACGATGACGATCGTCACGCCTTGCTGATTGAGTCCCGTCAGGATGTTCAGAATCTCTTCTCCCGAACGGCTGTCGAGGTTGCCCGTGGGCTCGTCCGCAAGCAGGAGCGGCGGATTGTTTATCAGCGCCCTGGCTATGGCCACGCGCTGCTGCTGGCCGCCGGAAAGTTCCGTGGGTTTATGCTGCATGCGGTCGGAAAGACCTACCTGCTGAAGCATCGGTATGGCGCGTTCTTTCCGAAGACGGGCAGGTACGCCGCTGTAAATAAGCGGAACCTCTACGTTCTTGAGTGCGGAAAAGCGAGGGAGAAGATTGAAGGTCTGGAACACGAAACCAATTTTTACATTCCTGACCGAGGCCAGTTCGTCGTCCGTCAGCGTGCTGATTTCCCGGTCCTCAAAACGGTATACGCCGGAGGTAGGTCGGTCCAGGCACCCGATGATGTTCATCAGCGTCGATTTCCCCGAACCGGACGGCCCCATGATGGCAATGAGTTCCCCGCGCTGTATGGACAGGGAAACACCGGCGAGCACGGTAATGTCCACGGCGCCCATGCGGTAGGTTTTAGTTATGTTGGAAAGATCAATCATTGTGCGTGAATGCGTGTATGTGTAGATGAGTTAATGCGTATAAGAGTAAAAGCGTCTATGCGTCAATGCGGAAAAGCGTAAATGCGATTAAGCGCGTATGCGTAATGCGCCTATACTGCTTTTCCTTTTATATATTTAATGAAGTTCAGGAGCTTGCGCCGAAGATGCTCGACATCCTCCAATATTTCTTCGTCAGTAAGATACCCGAGCCGTTGCGAAATCAAAAGCTGTGTCTCGACTTCTGATAATGACCCGAGGCTGATATAGAGATACTGCAAGAATTCTTTTTTTGAATTCCGTGCAGCCCCCTCGGCAATGTTAGATGGAATTGAAACAACCGCTCTGCGCATCTGTGCAATCAATCCGAACTGTTCATTCTTGGGGAAGGACTGCGTGATCCGATACACCTTTTCAACCAGATCCAGCCCCATCTTCCATATATCCAGATCTTTGTGTGTGGCCATATGCATCCCCGCTTAAACGCTTTAACGCATCCCGCTTCCCCGCATCAACGCTTCCACAGCATTCCCGCATCAACGCATCTACTCTATCCTCACCTTCGCCCCATCTTTCAATCCTTCGACTTCGGGCGTACTTATAACATATTCACCGGCAGTCAGGCCACCCGTGATCTGGGTGAAGCTCCAATTAGTCTCCCCTATTTCGACCGGCGTGAGCTTTGCCACAGCCTTTGAGCCGGTTTTGAGCGCGCTGCCTTCGGCGACAAAGACCTGTTTTTTCCCGGCCCGCTCGACAACCGCCTGGGACGGCACGGAAAGAACGTTCTTCAGCGTTGTTACGAGGATTTCCACGTCAGCGGACATTCCCGGCTTGATACGGGTCTGTTTTTTATCGAAATAAACCCAGACGTCCGCAGTCCGGGTTTCGAGTTTGCCGCCGCTCACGATTGGGGAGATCCTACGGACCGCTCCTGCGTATTTTTCTCCCGGGAACGCGTCCACAGTGATGGTCACGGGCTGGCCGAGGCGCAGCCTTCCCACATCCACTTCGTCGATAGTCGAGAGCACGTAAATGCGGTCGGGGTTCACGAGCGTGACGATCTGCTTCCCCGGCAGCAACAGTTCTCCCACCTCGGTGAACTTCTTGGCAACGACGCCGCTAAAAGGCGAGCGAATCACGGAATAATCCCGCTTCACGCCCGCGTCCGAAATCGCGGCCTGGTGCTGCGACTTAGCCACCTCATAAGCCCTGCGGACGGCGTCAAGGTCCTGCTGGGCGATCATGCCTTTGTTAAACAGGTCCTCCGAGCGCTTCAGGTTCTTGCCCGTTTCTTCGTACGCGGCCTTGCTCTGCGCCAGAACGCTCTCGGATTGGACCGATTCCTCCGTAAGGTCGAGCCGCGCGATCAGCGCTCTGGCTTTGACCGCATCCCCTTCTTTTACCGGCAGCGTGATGACTCTTCCGGTGCGCTGGGCTGAGAGCGTCACCTCGGTTTCGGACTTAACCGTGGACGTCGTTGTGGCGTTCACGATTACGCGGAGCTCTCCCGGCTTGAGCTCGAGCGTCCTGACCGTGACCGGTTTTTTGCCGGTCAGGCCCCAGATAAGCGCGGCCAAAAGGACCAGTGCGGTCAGCCAGACTATCTTACGTTTCGCAACGTTCTGCATGAACGACATATCGCCGACCCTCAGCTCTCTTTTTCAACTTTCATCTCAAGGCGTTCCTTGATGTTCTTCATGAAGCCGCGCGTCAGTTCGCCCAGTTTCTCCGCAACGACGATGTCCTGGAGAAAAGTAAAGTGGCCGATCACATGCCCTTCGAGGCGATACGTGATCTCGGTTTCCTCGTCGGAAATTTTGAGGAACGAAGCCGTTCCGGAGGTGACGAGGTGCTCGTGGGTCGCGGTCCATGAGATCCGCTCCAGCTCTGCCAGTTCAGTGGTGTGCGCGTCCAGCTCGATCACCCGGCTGAAAGGGCCGAGCGACAGCTTGACCGTCCAGACCGAGTCAAGATCGTTCAGAATCTTGACGTGCTTGCACCCGGGAAAAAGACAGCCCACCTCCATCCGATCGTTCATGAAGGACCAGACGAATTTGAGAGGCAGTTTAACGTTGAAAACAACTTCTTTAGAAGGCATGTGATAGCTCCGATTTCTCCGAATGGTTATGGCGCGCGTTGCGCGGATTGTTCTCCCTTGCCCATGGCTTTGAGCAACTTGGCCGCGGCAAGCTGGTAGTCATAGAGGGCCTGCACATGGTCGGTCTCTGCATTCACCGACGCTACTTGCGCGTCGGTAACTTCGATCGAGGGACCGACGCCTGCCTCGTAGCGGCCCTGGGCGATTTCAAGATTTTCATGCGCCTTCTGCAACGAGCTCTCCATGACTTCGATGCGGGCCTTCGCGCTCTCCAGGTCCGCATAAGACTGGCTTATGTCGATCAGGACCGACTGCCTGAGCGTATCGCGTTGCGCTTCGAGTATGCGAA
>JBGPUS010000196.1:0-4797 GCA_041491325.1 Nitrospirota bacterium
CCCTGTTGATCGTACCAAACGTTCATACGCGTTGTCAATAACGGCGTAGAGTTCCTAAATTGCGGCGAGTTCCTGTTTTAGACGGCCTGAGCCGGAGTTCAAATAATCCTCGAAATTTCAACATGATGATACTTTAGTAGGGATCCGGGGGAAAAAGTCATTTTTTCAGCATGATACTGCTGTTTTCTTTCCTGCCTCCTCAAGTACTCCGGGATTTTTTCCCGGCCGCATAATCATTTGTATTTATGCATTTTTTATGATATAGTTCCGACCGTTGTGAACAAAATTATGCCCGGTTATGGTTCAATTAATATTTTTTATTTGACTAAAACCACCCGTACCAATACAATCATTCGACTCAATGCCTGAAAAGCGCAATGTCCAGGCCCGAGATACATTGTTTACCCACCTTATTGATTTTTTTAAAATTCCGGGAAGGGGGGCGCCGATACTCATACGTATTGAAAGGCATGCTTAATAACCGGCAAGGGAAATTACCCATCCCGGCAACATAGTTTAAAACGTACCCAGAACCACTTTGGCTGAGATAATTCTATAAGGAGGAATTCCTACATGGGCAAAGATGTAAAAACACCGATGCTTGACGAATTGGAAAAAGGCGCATGGCCGAGCTTTGTAAAAGAAATTAAAAAAGCTGCGGTCAAGAAGGATGCGGCAAAGGATCTGCTGGGCATTCTTGAAAGATCATACAAGGACAGGGTCGGCCACTGGAAGCACGGCGGCATTGTCGGCGTCCTTGGTTACGGCGGCGGCGTCATCGGCCGTTACTGCGATCTGCCGGAAGAATTTCCCGGCGTGGCGCATTTCCACACGGTTCGTATCAACCAGCCTTCCGGTTTCTATTATACCTCCAAGGCGCTGCTTGAGCTCATGGACATCTGGGACAAGTACGGCAGCGGCCTGACCAACTTCCACGGTTCAACGGGAGATATGGTCCTCCTCGGCACCCAGACCGATAAGCTCGAGTCCATCTTCGCGGAAACCACGGCTAAGGGCTGGGACCTCGGCGGTTCCGGGTCCTGTCTCCGCACCCCGAGCTGCTGCGTGGGTATGTCACGCTGCGAGTTCGCCAACATCGACACGATGGAAATCTGCGATACGCTCAGCCATAAGTTCCAGGATGAGCTCCACCGGCCCGCATTCCCCTACAAGTTCAAGATCAAGGTTTCCGGTTGCGCCAATGACTGCGTCGCTTCTATTGCCCGCGCGGACATGTCCATCATCGGGACCTGGCGCGACACAATCAGGATCGACCAGGCGGAAGTCAAGAATGCCGCCAAGAGCATGAACATTGCCGAGGAAGTCGTCGGGATGTGTCCGACCAAGTGCATGAGCTACGACGGCTCTGCGCTTAAGATCAACGATAAAGACTGCAACCGCTGCATGCACTGCATCAACCTGATGCCGAAGGCCTTGCGTCCCGGCAAGGAAAAAGGCGCGACCATCATGCTCGGCGGCAAGGCCCCGATCGTGACCGGCGCTCTCATGAGCTGGGTCATTGTTCCCTTCATAAAGCTTGAAAAGCCCTACGACAACCTGGAAGCACTCATTCGCAAACTGTGGGAGTGGTGGGACGACAACGGCAAGAACCGCGAGAGAATCGGCGAACTGGTAGACCGTCTCGGCATGAAATCCATGCTCGAATCAACCGGCTTGCCGCCCGTGCCGCAGATGGTGAAGGCCCCAAGGTCGAACCCGTACGTATTCTGGGCACAGGACGAAGTGAAATAACTTAAGGAGGATAACTTAGATGGCTGACAAACCCAAAAGAATAACAGATATAGGAGCTCCTCATTTCAGCAAATTCCTGCCTCCCGTGATCGCAAAGAACTACGGGACCTGGAAATATCATGAAGTGATTAATAAAGGTCTGATGAAGCATGTTTCCGAGAGCGGAGACGAGCTCTACACCGTGCGTATCGCTTCCCCCCGTCTGGTGAGCACCGACTACATCCGCGAGATGTGCGAGCTTTCCGAAAAGTTTTCCGGCGGGCATCTGCGCTTCACGACGCGTAACAACATCGAGTTCTTTCCCGCGAAAGCCCAGGTTGAGCCGCTTCAGGCCGAGCTCAAGAAGCGCGGTCACCTGGCTGGCGGTATCGGCAACGGCATCAGCAACGTGGTGCATACCCAGGGCTGGGTCCATTGCCACACCCCGGCCACGGACGCCTCGGGCGTAGTGAAAGCCGTGATGGATGAACTGCACGAATACTTCACCAGCAAGACGCTTCCGGCGAAAGTCAGGATCGCGCTGGCCTGCTGCCTGAATATGTGCGGCGCGGTGCATTGCTCCGACATCGCCATCCTCGGCGTTCACCGCAAACCACCGAAGGTCATGGACGCGACGCTGGGCAACCAGTGCGAAATCCCCACGACCATCGCATCCTGCCCGACCGGCGCCATCAGCCCGAATCCGGCTGCCAAATCGGTGAAGATCAAGGAAGAGCGCTGCATGTATTGCGGCAACTGCTATACCATGTGTCCTTCATTGCCGTTGGCGGACGCCACCGGCGATGGTATCTCCATATGGGTGGGCGGCAAGGTGTCCAACGCACGCGGTATTCCTCGTATGTCCAAGCTGGCCATTCCGTTCCTCCCGAACAATCCTCCTCGCTGGCCCGAAGTTGTGAAGGCCGTGAAGCACCTGGTGGAAGTATATGCCAATGACGCGCACAAGCACGAGCGCATGGGCGAATGGATCGAGCGTATCGGCTGGGAGCGGTTCTTCAAAATGACCGGCATCGAGTTCACCTACCAGCACATAGACGACTTCACGTTCGCGCGTGAATCGTTCAGAATGACCCCCACCTTTAAGTGGGAATAGACGCAACTCTCAAGCCGGCCCTGGCACGAGACCGGGGCCGGCTTTTCTCATTCGGCGGACACTATAATCGGAGGGAGTAAACATGGACGCTGCGGAATTGGAAAAAAAAGTATATGAAATGGTTGAAAAGAGCCAGGGCAAGAAGAAGCTGAAGGCCGGCGACATTAAAAAAGCCATGGTGCTGGAAGGCGCCAAGGATGATGAAGTGAAGGCTGCTATCCGTGAACTGGTGGACGGCGGCAAGCTGGTGTATTCTTATTTCGGCGGCAGCTTCATCGAGATTCCTCACAAGGAAGGTTCGGCCAACGAGTAATGCTTCCGGCAGCAAGGCTGGCAATTTCAGCCACCCGCGGGGGGATGGGAAAAACGACCCTCGCGTTAGGCATCATCGCCGCATGGCGAAAACAGGGCAGGCGGGTCGCGGTATTTAAAAAAGGGCCCGATTTTATCGACGCGGGCTGGCTCGGCGCGGCGGCAGGCAAGCCCTGCTATAATCTTGATCTTTTCATCATGGACCAGGAGCGTGTTCTTCAGTCTTTTTGCGAGCACTCCTCCGGGGCCGACGTCGCCGTCATTGAGGGGAATCGGGGACTCTACGACGGCGTAGATGCATCTGGAACGTACAGCACGGCGCGTTTGGCAAAGATGCTCAAGACGCCGGTCGTGCTTATCGTCGATGCCACGAAAGCGTCCGCCACGGTCGCGGCGGTTGTTCTGGGTTGCCGACAGTATGACCCCGAGGTAGATATTAAGGGAATCATCATCAATAATGTGTCTCCGGGCAGGCATGAAACGGTAATCAGAAAAGCCATTGAACAAAGCTCCGGATTGCGCGTCGTCGGCGCTCTCCCACGCCGAAAAAAGGGCGAATTTCCGGAGCGTCACATGGGGTTGACGCCGTTCCACGAACATCCGGAAGTCGAGCAGTCTATCGCGGCTTCCGCCTCGGTCGCGGAACGTTACCTGGATTTGAATGCATTATGGGACATTGCGAAGGACGTCCCCGTTTTGCAAGGACCGGAACAGGCTGTGACGACGCAGCCGCAACAGGCAGGTCGCGCTGTTATCGGCATTATACGGGACACCGCGTTTCAGTTTTACTATCCGGACAACCTGGAAGCGCTCGAGCGGCAGGGAGCGTTTCTTCGGGAGTTGAACGCGCTGAAAGACGGCGAGCTGCCGGAAATTGACGCTCTTTATATAGGCGGCGGGTTCCCCGAGACGCATGCGGCGGCGCTGGCGGCTAATGTAGGATTCTGCCGGTCGATCAAGGCCGCGGCGGATGACGGATTGCCTATCTACGCTGAGTGCGGCGGACTTATTTATCTTGGCCGGAGCTTGACGGTCAATGGGGAAAAATATCCGATGACCTCGGTGCTGCCGGTCGATTTTATCCTGGAACCAAAACCGCAGGCGCACGGGTATACCATCGCGGAAGTCGGACATACAAACCCTTTTTTGAGCAAAGGGACGATTATCCGGGGGCACGAATTTCACTACTCACGACCAATGAATATTGACGCCCTGTATCCAATGGCGTATGATATGCAGCGCGGTACAGGCCTGGACGGAAAGCGCGACGGCCTGCTCTCTAACAATGTTCTTGCCTGCTATACGCATCTCCATGCGCTCGGAACGCCCGAATGGGCCCCGGCGATGATAGGCAGGGCGCGGGAATATCGAAAACGGAGAGAAACTCAGCAGGGAAGGCAGGAGTTGCTTTGAGGGATAGGCCACGCGAGGGTATTGAGCCGGTCTGCCCGTTCTGCAAGACCGGTCTTGTGCGGCCGACCCCCTTTAAGCTTGATCAGGGCCAGCAGTGTCTTGGCGGAAAATGCAAGTGCGGGGCATGGTATCTTTTCGATCCCACGGGCAAGAATGTCGGGGAAATTATGATGCAGGCCCTCGATCTTGCCGCGCAGGAGCTTTCAAAAGACGCCTTAGAACTGATC
>JBGPUS010000197.1:0-4790 GCA_041491325.1 Nitrospirota bacterium
CCGAAACAAGAATAACATACAGCCCCCGACAAAAAGGGGGAGGGTGGATCTTCTGCTGTCGCTTGCTCTGGCAGAGCGGAAATTATCGCTGACCACGCAATTGCTCGCGGCCAGGGACCATGAGCTTTCCGCGATCTACCGGCTCTCCGAGGCCATCGGGAGCGAACGGCAGATAAATCATCTTTGCAAAAAAACCGCCGAGGAGATTTGTCGCACGCTCGGCGTCCAACGTGTCTGCATATTTCGCTGCGACGAGCACACCGGCGATCTCGTCGTTGCGGCCGACGCCGGCGCAATTGCGGAAAACCCGCGCCAGGACCGGGTGAAGGCCGGAGAAGGGCCCTTGTGGAAGGTCATGAAGACCGGCAAATCGCTCAATGTCCCGGGCGCGGGGTTTGTCGTGCCGATCAAGACCAAGGGCGAGACGTTCGGTGTGATTTCCGCATGCGGCAAATACAACAGGAAAGAATTTTCAGAACACGAACGGGACTTGCTGCGCGGAATCGCCAACCAGGCCGCGATCGCCCTGGACAATGCGGCCCTCCATCATGAATTCGAGAACCTTCTTGTCGGGATCGCGGGGTCCTTTGCCGCCGCGCTGGACGCGAAGTCACCCTGGACCGCCGGCCATTCCAAACGCGTAACGCACTATGCCGTGGGAATCGCCGAGAAACTCGAGCACAGCCAGGAGTTCATTCACACGGTCCAGACTTGCGGCCTGCTGCACGATATCGGCAAGATCGGTATTCCAGAACATATCCTCGACAAACCGGGCCGCATCACAAAAGAGGAGCACCGGACCATCTGCGAACATGCATCCCAGGGCGCCCGAATCCTGGAGCATATCGACACCTTCCAGCCCATTATCCCGGGAGTCAGGCACCATCATGAGCGCTGGGATGGCCGGGGGTTTCCCGACGGCCTCAAGGGCGAGAATATACCTCTCCTCGCACGGCTGCTTGCCGTTGCCGACGCCTTCGATGCCATAACGTCCGAGCGGCCGTACCACCGAAAGCGAAGCTACGCCGACGCGATCAAGGAAATCAAACGGTGCTCAGGCTCCCAGTTTGACCCGTTGATTGTCGAAGCCTTCGTAGGCGCTTAGGAGGACCAAGAGTCTTTGACACACCCTGCACTCGCGTACACACTCGTAAGCGCTGGGCGCAGGCGGATAAAATCCGATTCATTATGATTTTCACTGACACGTCAAAGTCTTATCCGTGCAAATCATAAGCAAATCCGCCATCATCAGTGTTAAATTCTTCAAGGTTTTTTTACGTCTCAAGTGGGTCTGCCTTTTCAACAAAACACGAATGACTCAGTTCCCAATGGCCGTTTTTAAATAAATGCTTTTTCCCTGTTTGAACCGTGTTTCCGCGTACTCGCGGAACCGTGGTTAAAGTGCCTTTCTTGTATTTTCCGCGGTCGCTCTTCTCCGATTAAATCTCCCAGGGATACCCGATGAAAATCTCCGGTTCGAAGCCTTCTCTGCCGAAGGCCAGATCGCCCCGGAACACCACGCCCGAGGCGGTGACGACCCTCAGCCCGAGGCCGTAGGAGTCGCGCGTGGTTTTGCCGAGTTCGCTCCGCACGTCGGCCGTGCTTCCGATTTCGTAAAAGAGGGCGACCTGGACCGAGGTACGAACGTCTTTCATGACGAAGATATCAAAGGGAGTCCGCTCGTCCGTCAGGTTCCACCGAAGTTCGGTCCCGAAAAATTCAGTGTGGGCGCCCTTGTAGCGGCCCTGGGGATACGACCGCAAACGGCTGAACCCGCCCAATGAGGTCGCGGTGCCGTACTTATTGTTCGCGATAATGTTGTCGATCACCTCGTTGCAGAATTTCTGCTGCTCCGGGTCGGTTACCGTGCCGCAGTTCAAACCCTGCTGCTCCTGAAGTTTGGCGCGGTCCGTTTCCCCTTCCTTCCGCACGACGGCGTCGGAGCGGAGAAAGTTGAACGCCCACGTGCTGCGTCTGCCGATCGGGACGTACGCCGTCGTTGTGTAGTCCATAACGTAATAGTCGGGTCCTGAGTCCCGGGGCGGCGCTTGCGTACTGCTCACGTCGAGCCGGAAGCCGCGGCGCGGGTCGGCATAATCGTCGGTCAGGTCTAAGCGGACCCCGAACAAGGTGAAGTGCCCCTTCTCCCGGGGCGCGTTCTGCGATTCGATAATGACGTTTCCTTCCTTGTCCCTGATACTTTTTAATTCCAACGAGCCTTCGTACCAGGCGCTGTAGAGCTCGAAGCGGCGGTCGAGGAAGGTGGCGGTCATGCGCCCGCCGTAGTATTCCGTGTCTCCGAATTCGATCAGGCGATAGTCGTTTTTGTTCGTGTTCATGCCCCGCTGGCTGTAGCTCTGGATCGTCGCCTTATTCAGCGTGCTGTATCCGAGATCGAGAATGAGCGTCCGGGGAATGATGTGGATGTCGGAAATGCCGCCCGCGGCGCCCCGGACGTCGCCGGTGAAGACGATGCCGTAGGCGTCCGTGTTCGTGTCCGCGACGTTCATTGCGCCGCCGACCAGGCCGAGACCTTTGCCGATGCCGGGAAGACTGTAGGGATAGGGGAAGAGGGCGTAACCGAAATCCTTGGTGAATTGGGGTTTTCTCCGGTCCGGCCAGATGGGGTCTTCGGAAGCGCTTTCGGCTGCTGCGTAGCTGCCCAGCGCACAAACCATACAAATGCAAAACAGGACGTTTAGCACAGGACGTTGCATCGAAGACCCCCGTTACGCTATAAGAGTGCCCGTTTCAGCGGGCCGATACGACGTTGCACGAACAGTATTGAGGAAAGTAAAGTAAAAGTCAAGGCGGATTTGCAGCGGGTTCAACGTCTCATCGGACGGGTATTCAGGCTTGCTGTTCTCCGAAAACCTTCAATACTTCTCCCATGCGTCTGATCCCTTCTTCGATATTGTCCGGAGACGCATTCGAAAAATTCAGCCGCAGCGTGTTTTTGCCGGACCCGTCAGGGAAGAATTCCCGGCCCGGCACGAAGGCTACGTCGTTCTCGATGCAGCGCGGGAGAATGAGTGCCGCGTCCCAGTTTTCCGGCAGGGTGACCCAGAGGAACATCCCGCCGTGAGGCCGGTTCCAGGAAAGCGATGAGGGAAAATATCGTTTCATGGCGGACAGCATGAGGTCCCGCCGTAGGGCGTAGGTCGTGCGGATGCGCTCGATATGCCGGGAATATCCGTCGCTTTCCAAATACTCGTTCACGATGTGCTGGCCGAAGGTGTTGGTCTGAAGGTCGGTGCCCTGTTTTACGATGGCGAGTTTCCTGATGTGTTCTTGGTCTCCCGCGACATAGGCAATTCGCAAGCCGGGAGCTATGGTTTTAGAGAAGGTGCTCTGGTAAATGAAATTTTTCCCGGAGGCCAGGGAAAACAAAGACGGCAGCTTCTCGCCTTCGAAGCAGAGGCAGCCGTACGGATCGTCCTCAACCACGAGAAGGTCCTGCTCCAGTGCGAGCGCTACGAGTTCTTTTCTCCGCTCATGCGAAAGCGATACTCCCGTGGGATTTTGAAAATTCGGCATCAGATACACAAAAGCGGGCTTGTGCTTCTTTACGGCTGCTCGCAAATGGTCCGGCTGAATGCCGTCAGCGTCCGAGGAAACAGGCACGATGTGCGCCTGGAAATTACGGAAAGCCTGGAGCGCGCCGAGATACGTCGGGTTCTCGGTAAGCACCACGGACCCTTTGTCCAGAAAAACTTTGCACAGGAGGTCGAGGCCCTGCTGGGAACCATGGGTAATGATGACATGGTTCGGCGTGACCCGCGCAGCTTCCGGATCAAGCGCGACCGCGACTTTTTCGCGCAAAGGAGTGAGCCCCTCGGTGATGGAATACTGAAGGGCATTCGGTCCGTACTTTGAAAGGACCGCCTGGACCGCCGCGGAAATTGCGCTGATCGGAAACAGCTCCGGCGCCGGGAGCCCGCCCGCAAAGGAGATCATCCCCGGGCGGGACGTGAGCTTCAGGATGTCGCGGATGGCCGAGCTCTTAAGACCTGCGATGCGTTCTGCGTACATGGGTTTTCTCCCGAAGTATTGACGATCCTACTGCTGAAGCGCTTCATCGTTACATGCGTAATTCCGCTAAAATCACCCCACCTGACCTCCCCTTAGCAAGGGGAGGGACCATGCGTCGCCCCTCCTTGCCAAGGAGGGGTTGGGGAGGTGGTTCAAACCGAGTGCTCGGCAAAGACGGAAAGCAAGCAGCACTCTTCAGGAAGCGAGAATTGCCCGGTCTACTTTTGACGTACGCGCCGTGCCGGTAAGGAGCATGGCGGACACGAGCTCGTCTTTAATTTTTTTGAGGAGCAGGGCCACGCCCTCCGCGCCCCCGCCAAAAGCTCCGACCACAAGAGGCCGCCCCACGAGCGCCGCGTCAGCGCCCAAAGCCAGGAGCTTGAGCACGTCGGCGCCGCTCCGGACGCCGCCATCCGCGAAAATGAGCACTTTTCCCTTGACCCGTTCGGCAATCGTCGGGAGAACATCGGCGGCGCCCGGAGTGAAGTCCAGCACCCGGCCCCCATGGTTCGAGACCACGATGGCGGCAGCGCCCGCTTCAACGGCAAGCTCCGCTTCTTCCGGCGTCATCACGCCCTTGAGCACGAAGGGAAGTTTCGTGGAGGAAATTACTTCTTTGAGTTCCGCAATTGTTTTGGGGCTTACGGGCTGGCCTTTTAGCGCCATGGTGATGAGTCCCGCGCCATCGATATCGATGCCGACTGCCAGTGCGCCGGATTTTTCCGCTTCACCAATGTGGGCCATGAGCTCCTTCTGGC
>JBGPUS010000198.1:0-4786 GCA_041491325.1 Nitrospirota bacterium
ATCCAGATGGTCCTCTCGTTTTTGTCCATTCTGAGACGGGAGGAGAGCATCCTCGTCGTTGACGATGATCCGCATTTTTGCAAATCGATGAAGGATATTCTGGAAAAAAACGGCTACCGCGTGCAGTCGGAAGCTGATCCTAGAAAAGCGCTCAAGCATTTGGAAGAGGAGTACAAGCTGGTTGTCATGCTCGATCTCAAGCTCGGCGGGGCGAACGGCCTGGACCTGCTGAAAGACATCCGCGCTCAATACCCGACAAAACCTGTGCTCCTGGCCACGGCCTATGGCGCCGAGATGTCCGCTTCGATAGAAAAGGGGCTCAAAATAGGCGCGTATACTTCTCTCTATAAGCCCCTCGAAATAGAAGCGCTGGTCGGGGTCCTCAAGGAGATAAGGCACAAAAAACTGAGCGCGATCCTCGGCATACCGTATGGGGACTGACAACCGCAATAAGACAAAGGACTGAATAATGACGGACAAACCGACAATACTTATCATCGATGATGATGCCAATACGCGAAATACTCTTTTCGATATTCTGAGCGCGAAGGGATTTCTACCCTTTCCGGCGAAGAACGGCGCTGAGGGGCTCGCCCTGGCCCGGGAACACCCTGTTTCCGTGGCGCTCATCGACCTGCAACTTCCGGATATGCCGGGCCTTGACGTGCTGCACAACATTCGCAGCGATCATGCCGGCACGGAGGCCATTATTCTGACCGGGAACGCCTCGCTTGATGCGGCCATCAAGGCGACGAATGAAGGGGCTTTTTCGTTTGTTCAAAAGCCCTATAACATGGAGCAATTGCTGCTGCATATCAGGCACGCCGTGGATAAGCGTGAGGCCGCGGAAAAGATCCGGCAGTACCAGGAGCATTTGGAGGGCCTTGTGCGGGAACGGACGCGCGAACTTGAAAAAGCAAAGGACGCGGCCGAGGCCGGCAACCGCGCCAAGTCCGAATTTATCGCGAACATGAGCCATGAAGTCAGGACGCCGCTCAACGCGATCATCGGATTTTCGGAAGTTTTGCTGGATGGATTGAATGGCGGGCTGAACGAAAAGCAGAAAGAATACATAAGCTATATTGCGGAGAGCGGGAAAAGTCTGCAAAACCTCGTTCTGAACGTGCTCGACTTTTCGGAAGCCGAGTCGGACCGGATGGAACTGAGGCCTGCCCGGTTCGCGGTCAAAAACCTGATTGCCACAGCCCTGACCATGGTCAGGGAACAGGCCCTGCGGCAGAACGTGAAGCTGATCACCGCGCTGAACCCGGATGCCGACACAGATCTCGAAGCAGACGCGGGAAAATGCAGGCAGATCCTGTTTTACCTGCTGAATAATGCGGTGAAGTTCACGCCGGCGGGGGGGAGTGTGCGGGTAAGCGCACGGAAAATCGAAGGTGGGAAGGTGGGAGGGTGGGAAAATGAAAAAACCATCTCAACTTCCGGTCTTATTGAAATCTCGGTGGCCGACACCGGCATCGGCATAAAGCCGGAAGACCTGCCGAGGCTGTTCGAGGAATTTACCCAGCTTGAGGCGCCGCTTACGAAAAAGTACAAAGGCACGGGACTCGGCCTCGCCCTGACTAAAAAATTGGTAGAGCTCCACGGCGGCAACATCCGGGCTGAAAGCGTTTATGGCAAGGGAAGCTCTTTCGTGTTCGTGCTGCCCCTTGCGCAGCCTGCATTGGCCGGGCAATAGACCGTGGCGAAGGGAGATCTTATGCCTGCATCCAAACAGAAAATTCTTTGCGTCGATGACGAACCGCTGAATCTCAGTCTTCTGGAGGCGATGCTTGTTCCGCGGGGTTTCGAAGTGATCAAAGCGGAAAACGGCTATGATGCGCTTAAAATAATTGAAGAACAAAACATCGAGCTGGCGCTTCTCGACGTAATGATGCCGGAGCTCGACGGCTTCGAGCTTTGCAGGAAAATAAAAGGAAATGAGCGCCACAAAAACACACCCGTGGTCATGATAACGGGCCTTTCCGCCAAAGAAGACAGAATCAAGGGCATCGAATCGGGCGCCGAGGACTTCATTTCCAAGCCCATTGATTCCACGGAGGTGCTTGCGCGGATACGCATGCTTCTCAAGATCAAGGAACTGAACGACCGGCTTGCATCGGCATATAGCGACATCACCTCCATGATCAGCATGGGCGGCGCGATGGCGATGTCGTTCGACCCGCTCAACTTCGATTTTTCCACCGGGATCGGCGACATCGTCGCCCATCTTTTAAAGAACGCGCCGGATATGAAAGGCAGCCCCGAGACCGTCATCGTCGGCTACACCGATGCCGCCGACAAATGGCAGTGGTATAAGTTCGACGCCGGCCCCGGCTTTCCGAGCACGACGTGGCTCCGGAACGGGCTCAGATCATACCTGCCTTTGCCCGACAAGGGCAGGACCAGGACCTTTTATTCCAATGAGCAGGAGGGCGAGCCGTCAGGGTATCCCCAGTTCATCGAGGCGCTGAAGTCCTGGTCGATACCGGTCGCAAACGCGGTCGCTGTTTCAAGTGAAACGCTGTGTCTTGTAGCGCTGAATTACGGCAGGGCTGTTTCGCATTATGACGCCGAGGTGCTGAACAGCATCGTGATGCAAAGCCTGTACATGAAGTCGCTGGCCTCGCAGGCCCGGGAAACGGAACAGGCGTTTGACTATCTGGTCTTCTCTCTTGCGCGGGCCGCGGAAGCAAATGACGAGGACACGGGAAACCACATCCAGCGGGTGGGCGAGTTCTGCGCTGCGCTTGCGAGGGAAGTGGGCATGCCGGATAAATTCGCGGGCATCTTACGCATTCAGGCTACCCTGCACGATGTCGGGAAAATCCACGTTCACCCCGACATCCTCAAGAAAAAGGGAAAGCTGACGTCCGAGGAGTGGGACGTCATGAAGAAGCACACGCTCAGCGGCGCAATGATACTGGGCGACCATATGAGGCTCGGCCTGGCGAAAAAAGTCTGTCTGTCGCACCACGAACGGTGGGACGGCAGCGGTTATCCTCACGGGCTCAAAGGAGACCAGATCCCGATCGAGGGACGGATCGTGGCCATGGCGGACGTGTATGACGCGCTTCGGAGCGTCCGTGTATACAAGCCCGCGTTCGACCATGCGAAGGCGCGCAGTATCATCATCGAAGGCGACGGCAGGACCATGCCGTTCCACTTCGACCCCCAGGTCCTGGAGGCCTTCAAAAAAAAGGAGGCGCAGTTTGAAGAAATATACGGCAATATGCAGTGACCTGTTGAACGCGAAATGCGCAAGCCACAAAAGAGATAACCACACCCTGCACTCGTTTATGGCCGCGCCTTCGCAAGAGCAGGCTACGCACACACGCCCCCACATTCGCGCTTCGCACTCATTAGCGTAGGGTGCAGGCGGATGAATACGGATAAGTCAAAAGAAATCCCGTTGAAAGAATTCTTTCTGAAAATCTCCCCTAACCCCTTTTTTCCAAAGAGGGGAGAATCCCCCCTTGGGAAAAGGGGGACAAGGGGGGATTTTCATTTTCCGCTATGAGCGCCAGGTTTATCTGTGGTCACGCGGACTCACTTGCTATTCTCCCGCCTACCCTTTATAATTGCTCCAGAATATGGTTACAGATTTTATAAAAAAACTCAGGATCGTCGCATCCGAGACCTTTTCCTCCTTTCGGAAAAACAGGGACTTGACCGCGGCCTCGTCGCTTGCGTTTTCATCGACGCTTGCTCTCATCCCCGCGCTTTTTTTGCTCACCTTCGCGTTGAGCGGCGTTATCGGCTCTTCGGTCCAGGCCGCGGCAAAGACCCAGGAGCTGCTTTTGCAGGTGGTCCCGGCATATAGCGGCGACATATTGCGCGAGGCGAGGTCCCTTTCCTCCCAAGGCGGCGCCATCGGCATCCTGAATCTGCTGGTGCTGCTTTGGAGCGTCACGCCGCTTACCGCGGAGCTGCGAACGGCCCTCGGGACGGTGTTCAGGAAAAAGCCCAGCAGGCCGTTTCTTCTGGAAAAACTTTTTGACGTGGCGCTTAGTCTCGTATTTCTGACTGGTTTGTCCGTGATAGCGGCGGCCGGCGTTGTGCTGGCGCTAATCGAAAAAAAGAGCCGCCTGCATCTGGACCTGGGGTTCTTCGAAAACGTTATACCCTTTTTCTTCATTGCCGTGGTCGTGTTTTCATTATATTTCGCCTTCTCGGCAAAGATGCGTCCCCGCCATCTGGCCGTCGGCGCCTTGACGACGTCGGTTCTCTGGCTGATGATGACGCCCGCCTTTCATCTGTTTCTCACCTACAATCCGGGTTACGGGTTTGCTTTCGGTTCCTTTCAATCCCTTTTCGCGATCATCATCTGGATATACTATTCATGGGTGGTGTTCCTGTTCGGAGCGGAGATGGCCGCGAGTCTCGGCCGTGACGAGGCCGTATTCATCAAGAAACTCATGCAGGGCGGGAAAAACGTTCCCTCGGGGATTATCAGCAAATATGTCGTAAACTATGAACAGGGCGCCGCCGTCTTCCGGGAAGGCGACCCCGGCGATGCATTGTTCTGCGTGCTGAAAGGAAGCGTGTCGGTCCGCAAGGGAGAGAAAGAAATCGGGACCATCCGGGCCGGAAAGTGTTTCGGCGGCTTATCGTTTCTGCTGTCGTCGCCGAGGGTGGCGGCCGCCGTGGCCCTTGAAGACACGGAACTGATCGCCATTGACAACGAAAATATCAACAAGCTGATGAACGAATATCCCGAGTTCGTCGTCGAGATTTTGCGTGAAATGGCGCTTAGGCTAAGAGAGACGAACAGGGTGATTGATTA
>JBGPUS010000199.1:0-4759 GCA_041491325.1 Nitrospirota bacterium
GACCCCGCTGGTGGATGCCCCTGAAGAAGTGAAGAACAATCTTGTCAAACTCTTTAATAACTGGGTAAAATACTAAAGTAATGCTAACAAAGGCAATCCAGCCGATCTCTGCGTTTTGGCTGATTTTTTCGTTCTCCCGGCGCTTCGCATTCTCCCCTCGCAGACCAGCGCCGCCAGGAGCGGTTGAAATGTCCTCCCTCATATTTCACGACGCACGCCTTGATGCGATAACCGAAGCCGATTTCGAGCTCGTCGCCAGTTTGGGCGAAACGATCTGGCGCTCTCACTATGCAAAAATGCTTAGCATGGCTCAGATCGAGTATATGCTGACAGGACGCTACACCCCGGACAAGCTGCGGCAATACATAAACGTTGCTGATTGCCGGCTGGATGTTCTGAGGTTGGCGAATAAGCCGATCGGATATTGCAGCTACGCGCGAACGTCCCTGCCTGATGAAATGAAACTCGAACAGCTTTACCTGCTGCAGGAGCATCGGGGAAAAGGACTTGGTGGATTCATGCTTCGCCACATCGAAGCCCAGGCACGCAGACATGGCCTCAGCGTGTTGGTGCTGCAGGTGAATAAACGCAATGTTGACTCCGTCGCTATCTACCGCAAAGCAGGCTTCACGGTGCGCGAGGAAACCGTTTTTGATATTGGGAACGGATTTGTGATGGATGATTACGTGATGGTAAAGATGCTCTGATGCTCGGAGAACCGATGCGCGTTTCAGGCCGATTCGCCATTGAAAAAAATCCAGTCCTCAACTATAATAACCGCCATGGCATACAAAGTCGTTGAAATAAGCACGGTGACCGACGAGCAGATAGAGCGGGTGCTGAACGAGTGGACCGCGAAAGGGTACACCTTCGAGTCTATCCAGTTCGTGACCTCCGTATCGTCTCGAAGGCCGACCATGGCGTTTCTGTTTTTTGCGAAGAAAGAATAATCAAAAAATTACCGCGGTAGCCTAAAGAATGAACCGGCCACTTAGGGAATCACGCAGAGGACGCGGAGAAAACAATTCAAGAATTAAAACTCCCGTGAATTCCGTGAAAAAACCATGAACGTTCTTATTGTGAAAAATGTCCTCAGCGAAGGGCCGGGCACGATCGAAGAGTACCTGCGAGCCGAGGCGGTCCCTTATTCCATCATCGAGGCGAGCGCGGGCGATGCATTCCCGAAGACTGATTCCTTTACGCACCTCGTGGTCATGGGCGGCCCCATGGCGGTATATGAAATGCACCGCTACCCCTACCTCATCAACGAAGCGCTGCTCATCAGCGAGGCCGTCGCGGCGAACAAGCGCGTGCTCGGTGTCTGCCTTGGAGCGCAAATGGTCGCGCACGTGCTCGGCGCGCGGGTCTACCCCGGACACAAGAAGGAGATCGGGTGGCATGACGTGGCGCTGTCCGCCGAGGGCAGGGGCGACAGCCTGATGTCCGCGCTTAAAGTCTCGGGCAAGGACGCTGCCCGGGTGTTCCAATGGCACGGCGACACCTTCGACCTTCCCCCGGGGGCCGTGCGGCTGGCCTCATCCGACCTTTACCGGCACCAGGCCTTCCGGTTCGCGGATAGCGTGTATGCTCTCCAATTCCACATCGAGGTTACGCCCGCCATCGTGAGTGATTGGCTGAAGCATGAGAAGGGGATCGACTTCGTGGGCATCGCGGCCGAGTCCGAAAAGATCTTCGGCGCATACCGGGAATGCGCCATGAAATTCTACCAGGGATTTTTTAAGTAATAGCGTTCCGAACAGAGTGAAACCACGGGTTCCGCTTCGCGGAACACACGGATGAACACGGGTAGGCTTTGAGCGGAAATCCAGTCCCTGTCTGAGTAATTCCGGATCCCCGATAGGAGCATTCGGGGATGATGACAGGGGGGCTTGTACAAACAATTTAGGAGATCTTCACAAGTTGCTTCCTGACGCCTAAAACCCTTTACTCTCAGGTTCTTAGTAATTGACAACCTGCCTGGTAAAGAGTATAATTTTTTTGGGTAAAGAAATCGGATGGTTACGGGACAATGAAGGAAAATAAGAGCCTCTATACGCTGATTCTCACCGTGCTGCTCACGGTCGCGGCCTATTTCCTTGCCGACACGGTAGACGCCATGATCGGTCGGAGCCTCGAAGCGGCCCCGACGTTTACGGCGCCGCTCGAACGCGACCGCGCGGGGTTGGAGCCTCGCCGGGAGCTCTCCGAGTATTCCTCCATTCTGGACCGGGGGCTCTTCGGTGAAAGCAAAGGCCCGTCGGGCGGACCGGTCGCCGAGTCCGTGTCCTATCGCCTGATCGGCACCATCGAGGGTGAACACTTCGCCGGCGCGGTGCTCGAAGATACGAGCGGCCAGACGTTCTATCGCATCCATCAGAAGCTGCCTGACGGTTCCGTCATCATCAAAGTGCTGCGCGATAAAATTACGATCAAAAAACCCGAGGGCCAGACCATCGAGCTCGAAGTCCTTGATGACACCAAGATCGTTTCCGTCCAAAAGCACGGCGCGAACGCGGCGGGCGTAAAGAAAGTGTCCGACAGCAAGTGGCTGGTGGACCAGAAAGAAGTGCTCGCCAGCACCGAGAACATGGGCCAGATCCTGACGCAGGCCCGGGCGTTGCCGTACCTGGAACAGGGCAAGACCGTCGGGTTTCGCCTGAGCGAGATCGTGCCGGGCAGCATATACGAGAAGATCGGGCTCCAGAACGGCGACGTGGTCCAGCGGGTCAATGCGCAAGACGTGGACGACCCCGGCAAGTTTTTCCAGCTTTATCAGGGCCTGAAGAACGAGCAGAACGTCACGATCGACCTGATGCGGGGCGGCCAGAAACAGACTTTAAATTACGAAATACGATAAGAATAGGCGCGGAAACAGAGAGTCAGGGACGTCGAGAAGGTAAGAAGTAAGAACAGAGGGACGCGGTTTTTTCCGGCCTTCTTACTTTTCACCTTCTTATTTTTTGTGTTCTGTCTTCCGCGGAGTATTGTTTTTCCGGAGGATACTAGTGAAAAAATCAGCGGCCCTGCTGTTGTTGATAGGGCTTGTAAGCGCGATCGCGGGACACGCTCAAGAGACGCCGCCCGCGGCCATGCCCGACAGCGCGCCCATCAACGCGCCCGCGGCAGTGCCCGCGGTCCCGCCGGTGAGGCCGGTACGAGAGCGGTCGCCTATGAACGCTTCACCGGTCCGCGCCCAGGACAAAACCCAAAGTCCACCCTCCGCACCCGCCGAACCGATCGACATCCAGAAAATAAAATTCAGCGACGATTTCGTCACGTTGAATTTCACGAACATCGATATCAGCGCTCTCGTCAAGGTCATGAGCGAGCTCTCGCGCAGGAATTTCATTCTGGATGAACGCGTCACGGGCAAACTGACGATCATGACGCCGACCAGGATTTCTCCGGACGAGGCGTACCAGGTGTTTCTCTCCGCCCTCGAGATCAAGGGTTTTACCGCGATCGAGGACGGGAAGATCATCCGCATCATTCCCTCGGCAATGGCGCGCCAGAGCGGTCTGAAGGTGTTCCAGGACGGCAGCCTCCGGGGCGAGGGGTTTGCGACTAGACTTGTGCGGCTGAATTACGTCAATCCCCAGGAGATCGTGCGCATCATCACGCCGCTCATGACCAAGGACGGCAATCTCATCGCGTATCCCGCGACGAATTCCATCATCATGACGGACTCTGCGTCCAACATGAGAAAGATCGACAGCCTGATCCGCGTGATGGACGTTCCCGCGCCCGAGGGCAAAGGGAAGATCAACGTCTATTATCTCAGAAATGCCAACGCCGAGGACATCGGCAAACTGATGCAGGCGCTCGTGTCCCGTTTGCCTTCACCGTCGGCGGGAGGGGTCCAGCCTGCCGGGCCTTCCACGATCCTGGAAGGGGCCGTCACGATCACGGCGGACAAGGCCACGAATTCGCTCATCATCGTGGCTTCGCCGGGCGATTATGAAACGATGAAAGACGTGATCCAGAAGCTCGACATCAGGCGCCGGCAGGTCTATGTCGAGGCCGCAATCATCGAAATGAGCCTGGCAAAGCAGCGCGAGTTCGGTTTTGAATTTCAGGCCACAAATCTCAATCAGCTCAGCAACAACAAGACGTCCGCAATCGGCGGCACGAACTTCGGTAACATCGGAAACGTGATGGCGGGCGGGCCGACGGCCCTGGCGTCGCTTTCCGGTCTGAACGTGGCCGCGGTCAAGGGCACGTTCACGTTTAAAGGCGTTGAATTTTTGAACATCGGCGCGCTGCTCCACGCGCTCCAGACCGACACGGACATAAACGTGCTGTCCACGCCCAACATCCTGACCACGGACAACCAGAAGGCCACGATCATGGTGGGTGAAAATGTTCCATTTATTACGGGCCAGACGCAGAATGCGGCAACAGGCGGCACCGCGATCCAGACGACGGTGGAACGGAAAGACGTGGGCATCACCCTCGAACTCACGCCCCAGATAACGTCGGACGACAACGTCCGGCTCGAAATCAAACAGGAAATCTCCGCGGTCACCGAGACCGCGGGGCTGGACCCGAATAAAGTGGGGCCCACGACAAGCAAGCGCACGGCAAGCACCACCGTCGTGGTTAAGGACCGGCAGACCATGGTGATCGGCGGCCTTATCCGCGATAATCTTACTTCAACGACTTCGAAGGTGCCGCTTTTAGGAGACATCCCGCTCCTCGGCTGGCTGTTCAAGTTCAAATCATCCAAGGTCGAGAAAACGAACCTTATGATATTCATCAC
>JBGPUS010000200.1:0-4735 GCA_041491325.1 Nitrospirota bacterium
ACCCCAGCCCTCTCCTTGAAGGAGAGGATGATTTCATTGCGGCTAAAGGCCGCACTCTGAACTACAAACTATGAACGATTTTCTCTTTTTCATACCTGCTCTGCCCTTTGCCGGTTTTTTTGTTCTGGCCCTGCGAGGCAGTCGTTTTTCGAAGACAGCCGTCGCTTTCATCGGCGCGGGTTCCGTCGGGCTGTCTGCAATTATCACCGTGCTCATCGGCATCAGCTTCATCGTTTCGCCGCCCCCGGGCCACGCCTTTACGCAAACACTCTGGACCTGGATGCAGTTCGACGGTTATGCGCTGTCCGTGTCCCTCACGCTCGATCCACTCTCGCTCATCATGATCTTCGTGATCACGTTTGTCGGGTTCCTGATTCACCTCTATTCCACGGAGTTCATGGCCGGCGAAGAGGGGTACAGCCGCTTTTTTGCCTATATGAATCTGTTTGTCGGCTCCATGCTGACCCTCGTGCTTGCCGATAACCTGCTGCTTTTATATCTCGGGTGGGAAGGCGTCGGGCTTTGCAGCTACCTCCTGATCGGCTTCTGGTATACGGACCCCGCGAATGGAAGGGCCGCGCGAAAGGCCTTTATCGTGACTCGTATCGGCGATACCGCAATGGCGCTCGGGCTCTTCCTCCTGTTTACGCATTTGGGAACGCTGAACATCCAGGCTCTTATGCAGGCCGCGGCTAAACAGTGGCCCATCGGCTCCGAAACCGCGGTCCTCGCGGCGGCGCTTCTGCTCGGCGGCGCCGTAGGAAAATCCGCGCAGCTTCCGCTCCAGACCTGGTTGCCGGATGCCATGGCAGGCCCCACTCCCGTCAGCGCTTTGATTCATGCCGCAACCATGGTCACCGCCGGGGTATATCTGATAGCGCGTACGCATGTCCTGTTTGAACTTGCGCCCGCGGTCCAGGCGGTTGTGGCGCTCATCGGCGCGGCCACGCTTGTCATAGCGGGCTTCAGCGCTCTCGCGCAAAGGGACATCAAACGCGTCCTCGCCTATTCAACCATCAGCCAGCTCGGCTACATGTTCCTGGCGCTCGGCGTCGGCGCATGGTCCGCCGCCATGTTCCACTTCATGACCCATGCGTTCTTCAAGGCCCTCTTGTTCCTCGCGGCGGGCGTGGTGATCCTTGCCCAGCACCATGAGCATGACATGTTCAAAATGGGAGGTTTACAAAAGAAACTCCCGGCCACCTTCATAACGTTCCTTATCGGCGCTGCGTCTCTTTCGGCCTTGCCGCTGGTGACCGCCGGGTTCTACAGCAAGGACCTGATTCTGTGGCAAGTCTGGTCGTCCTCGTCGGGAAGCGTGGGTTTGTGGGCCGCCGGCATCCTCGGGGCCTTCGTAACCGCGCTCTATACTTTCCGCATGGTCTTTATCACCTTCTTCGGTGAATCGAAAACGGAACTTAGTTATAAACCGGGCCTCAAAATGATCGTGCCGCTTATGGTACTCGCCTTTTTGTCAATATTCGGAGGCTTTGTCGAACTGCCAGGAACACTCGGCAACCTGCCGCTGCTCTCGAATTTTCTGCAGCCCGTGTTCGGGAATTCGGCTGAACGCGCCGACGGCGCCGGTGAAGGCATCCTCCAACTCAGCGCTTCGCTTGTTTCTTTGAGCGGCATAGGCCTGGCGGTGTTGTTCTACCTGCTTCGGCCTGAATATGCGAAAGCGTTCAGCAGTGTTTCCCTCTTTAAAGCGATCAGTAATTTCTGGTTCGCGGGCTGGGACTTCGACGCTTTGTATGACCGTCTCCTGGCCCGGCCATTCCTCTGGATCACGCGAATCAACAAGGGCGATTTTGTAGATTCGGGCTATTCCGGCCTGGCGTATCTTAACCGGGCGGCGCACCGCGTCCTCAGCAAGACCCAGACCGGCAGCATCCGCTGGTACGCTATGGGGATAGCGGTAGGAGCTGTGTTCTTTTTGGGGATTATTGTGTTTTATCCGTAGCTATATTTTATTATCCGTAGCCCCTCCCCCTGTGGGAGGGGTTGGGGAGGGTACAATCTTGACTTTCAATTTGACAAAGCGAGCGAAGTCTCTCCGTAAGTCGTCCACTGACGCAGAAAGACTATTATGGAAGCATCTTCGTTCCAAACAAATTGAAGGGCTGAAATTCAGAAGGCAGGAACCGATAGGCAAATATGTTGTGGACTTTGTTTGCTGTGAAAAAAGACTGATTGTTGAAGTGGATGGCGGGCAACATTCGGTTGAAAAAGATATGGCCCGGGATGCATGGTTAAGATCTCAAGGGTTTACTATTTTGAGATTCTGGAATCATGAAATACTCGCAAAAATCGAAGGGGCTTTGGAAATGATTCTAAGGAACTGCTCTCACGAATCACCCTCCCCAACCCCTCCCATCAAGGGAGGGGCTACGGTATGATCCTCGCATGGCTCATCATCATACCGCTCATCGGCGGACTGGCTGCAGGGATTCTTGGTCAAAGAAATAACGCCTTGGCCCGGTGGAGCTCCATCCTTGCGCTCGTCATTGACGCAGCGCTGCTGGTGCTTTTTTGGCCTGGAACTTCGTCTCCGCTCGCTCTCTCCGGCGCGCCTTGGCTAATCGATACAAAATGGGACTGGATCCCTCAACTCGGGGTCAGCCTCCACCTTGCTGTTGACGGCCTGAGCCTGATTTTGGTCGCGCTTACTCTTTTTCTCGGCATCATATCCGTCATCTGCTCCTGGACGGAAATCCGCGAACGCGTGGGGTTCTTCCACCTGAACCTCCTCTGGATTATCTCCGGCATCCTCGGCGTATTCATGGCCCTCGATCTGTTCCTGTTCTATTTCTTCTGGGAACTCATGCTCGTCCCGATGTACTTTCTTATCAATATTTGGGGACACGAGAACCGCGTCTACGCCTCGCTCAAGTTCTTCATCTTCACCCAGGCGGGCGGCCTCCTCATGCTGTTGTCGATTCTTGCCCTTTACTTCATTCATGGAAAAAACACGGGCATCTACACCTTCGATTACCTGTTGCTGCTCAATACCTCCTTGTCGCCTGCAGCGGCATTCTGGATCATGCTCGGATTTTTTATTGCCTTCGTGGTAAAACTCCCGACATTTCCCTTTCACCCCTGGCTGCCCGACGCGCATACGGAAGCGCCGACAGCGGGCAGTGTTATTCTGGCGGGCCTGCTGCTCAAAACCGGGGCCTACGGTCTCCTGCGTTTTGTACTGCCGCTTTTTCCCGGAGCAGCGGCGACTATCGCGCCCTGGGCCATGGTCCTTGCGGTCATCAGCATCATCTACGGCGCACTACTGGCCTTTGCCCAGACCGACCTTAAGCGGCTTGTGGCGTACACCAGCGTCAGCCATATGGGGTTTGTGCTTTTGGGGGTCTTTGCGGGCAACGTTACCGCGCTCTCCGGCGCAATCATGCAGATCGTGGCGCACGGCATCAGCACGGGCGCTCTCTTCATCATCGTGGGAATGGTCCAGGAGCGCATCCACACCCGCGATATGGACCATATGGGCGGTTTCTGGTCCTCGGCCCCCCGGCTCTCCGGCATCGCCCTGGTCTTCGCCCTTGCTTCGCTCGGGCTGCCGGGCTTCGGCAATTTCGTCGCGGAGTTCCTGGTGCTCCTGGGGACCTATCGAGTCAACATAGTGATCACGGCTCTGGCCGCGACCGGGCTCGTGCTTGCGGCAATCTACTCCCTCTGGATCGTCCAGCGCGTGTTTCATGGCGAAAAAAAGGACATTCCAAAACTTGCGGAGCTCACTTCGCGGGAAAGCTGGATGCTGGCGGTTATGGTGGTTGTTATCCTGTGGCTCGGCATCTTTCCCCGGCCGGTGCTGGAAACCGCAGAACCGGCGTTGAGCATCTTGCAAAGCTATTCACAACATGAGAAGCAGCCACCTCCCCCTTTGAAAAAGGGGGAGTAAGGGGGATTTTCACAAATAATTAAATCTCCCCTAACCCCTCTTTGCTAAAGAGGGGCAAACACAATGTACCGCATAGAAACTATGCTCAACTATAATAAAACGTTAAAAGATTTTTCCAGAAAATTGCGCGGTAATATGACCGATGCGGAGCGACTGCTCTGGTCTAAAATAAGGGGGAAGCAGCTCAATGGCCGCCAGTTTTACCGTCAGAAACCAATTGGTAGTTATATCGTTGACTTTTATTGTCCTAAAGCAAATCTTGTCATAGAATTGGACGGCGGGCAGCACTACAGCACCACGGGTAAACAAAAAGACACCATAAGAGACGATTACCTGGTCCAACTCGATATCAAGGTGCTTAGATTTTCTGACCGAGATATTTTTGAAAATATGACGTCTATACTTGAAGTAGTATGGAGTAATTTAAAATAAAATCTCCCCCGGCCCCTCTTTTCCAAAGAGGGGTATTCCTCCCTTAGCAAATTGGAGGTTAGGAGGGATTTCAACGGAGAGAGGAGGATGGCAAAAACGAATGACTAAAACCGATATCATAACACTCCTCCCCCTGATCATCGTTGCGGCCGCATCCGTAGCGGCTATGCTCGTGATCGCTTTTTTCCGCAACCACAAATACACCGCGATAGTCGCGCTTGTTGGTTTTGCCATGGCCATTGCATCGCTTCCCGCCGTTGCCACGATGACGCCGCGAGCCATCACGCCCTTACTCATCATCGATAGGTATGCGCTTTTCTATATGGGATTGATTTTTTGCGCCGCCTTTGTCGTGGCCGCCCTTGCTTACTCCTATTTGGAGCGGCACGATGG
>JBGPUS010000201.1:0-4719 GCA_041491325.1 Nitrospirota bacterium
AGGGGAATAACTCAGCACCGCGGAGTTGCTGATAATTCTTTTACTCGGATTGAAAAAAAGACGGGTACATCCCGCCGCAAGCAGGACAAGAGTGATGGCGGCTGCGAGCGCGGCGATCTTATGCAAAGGCAGCCGGACACGCTTGGGCGTTTTCTGAAGGTGCGCCTTCATATCTGACTATTCATAGCATGTTCCGGGCGAAGCGTCAATATTTTTTCAGCATAAATCGCTTGCAATGCCGACACGCCGGGATTACTATTCTTTCGGGAATCATAAGGGAATCCTTTTCGCTATGACTCAAACCGCCGACACAAGCATCGACCTCAAGGGTCTCACGCCCCGGGAAATAGAGCAATTCTGCCTTCATAAACTTGCACAAAAGGCCGGACAGGGGACCCGCGTGTCGATATGGCTGTATCGCAAAAACACCGAAGCGTTCGACAACATGGCGGATCTGAACCGCCCGCTTCGGGAACTCCTGAAAAGGCACTGCACGCTTTCAACCCTCGCTGTTGAGCAAAACCGTGAATCGGAGGACGGGACGGAAAAACTGCTCTACCGCCTGAGCGACGGCAATGCCGTGGAGGGCGTGCTCATCCCCGGCCCGGGGGGGCGGCTCACGCTGTGTGTTTCTTCACAAGTCGGTTGCGCGTCAGGCTGCGTCTTCTGCCTGACCGGCTCCGCCGGACTCGTGCGAAACCTGACCGTGTCCGAGCTGGTGAACCAGGTCTTTGCAGCCGGAAAACTCGCCGACGCCCCCATCACCAACATCGTACTCATGGGCACCGGTGAACCGCTCGCTAATTATGAGGCCGTCAAGGCCTTCGTCGAGATTCTTACGGACCAATACGGTATGGGCTACTCGCCCAAAAAGGTAACACTCTCGACCTGCGGTCTCGCTCCCGCTATCGAGCGCATGGCGGAAGGCCTGAACGCGAGCCTTGCGGTATCACTGAACGCAACCACGGACGACGTGCGGGACCGAATAATGCCCGTAAACAAAACCTATCCCCTTGCGCGGCTGATGCAAGCGCTGCGCTCATACTGCGATAAAACAGGCAGGACCGTGACCATCGAATATGTTCTTTTCAACGGGGTAAACGATTCAGACGATGATGCAGCTCGGCTCACAACGCTTCTCAAGGGTCTGCCGTGCATGATCAACGTGCTCATGTTCAACCCGTACCCAGGGACGGTATTCAAGCGGCCCGATGAGCAGCGCGTCTATGCCTTCCGCAATATCCTTCTCAAAAATGGTTTCGTGGCCGTGGTCAGAAACAGCCGCGGCCGGGACATCCATGCGGCCTGCGGCCAGTTGAGCGCAGCCTCGTCACGAACATCTTGATCGGCGTTGCCGGGCGACTAAAACTGATGCAAATCACATTAGAAAAGAGTTATAGTATCATGTCTATTCAGCACAACGCGCGCACATTGCAGCGCATATTTTTGCCATGTTGTCATTCCCGAGGACATAATCGGGAATATGGTGTTAGTTAAGCCAGCTCCCCGATAAAACCATTCGGGGATGACCCTTTAGGGACTGTGAAAGCCTCTTTGTGAAAAGAGCCTGTCGTACCAAAACATTACTACCATGACTACACCGTCGATCAAACCAGCGCGCTTGTTGCTCGCCTTGAGCAGCTTGCTGCTGTATGCCCTCATCTTTCCCGTGCTCTACCCCTATGCGCATCAGGCGACCGCTGCATTAAATATCGTCCCGGCGGCCGTTTTCGGCTGGCTCCTGGGGCCGCGCGGCGGCCTGCTCTACGGTATGCTCGCCGTACCCAGCAATATGTTCCTGTTCCGATGGGTGGGGAATATCGAGGCCAGCGGGCTGGTCCCTCACTTGATGGCCACCAGCGTCATGGCGCTGGGCAGCGCCGGGATCGGCTGGATCCGTGGGTTGACTTACCGGGCCACACAACAGGCTGATGAGCTTCGCGTGGAACGCCTATTGCTCCATGAAGAGATCAAAAGACGGCTGCAAGCCGAAGCTCGCCTGATCGAGGCACAGCGCATTGCGCGCGTGGGGAACTTTGTCTTTGATCTTTCCTCCGGCGATGTTCTCTCTGCCTCGGACGAGTGCTATCACCTCTTCGGGATGGACCCGGTGGGAGGTGCTGTCGCCTTCGAGACTTTTCTGGCGCGTGTACATCCCGATGACCGCGACCGGGTCCGGTCGATAATCAATGCCTTTTTAAAAGACCATCGCCCGTTCTCGACTGAATACCGAATTGTTCATCCCGGCGGCGCTGAAAAGATCGTTCACGCTCACGCCGGGGTCGGCGTGGGCGGTCCCGAAGTCCCCGTTCAGGGAACCGGCACGCTTCAGGACGTGACGGACCAGCGCCGAATAGAGGCTGAGCGCATCGAGTTGGAACGACGGCTCCTGCGCGCTCAAAAGCTCCAAAGCCTCGGAATCATGGCCGGCGGCATAGCCCACGACTTCAACAACCTTCTGATGGCCATCACCGGGAACATTGAAATGGCCCAAATGAAACTTCCTTCCGCAACCCAGGCCCGCGCGCATCTTGGACAAGCCGTGCTGGCCTCGCAACGGGCGGCCGAGCTCATTAATCATCTGCTCACGTATACCGGGAAAAATCCAGCCCAATTTACGGCCGTTGATCTCAGCGCCTTGGTCCGCGAGAGTTTCGGCCTGCTTCACACCGCGGCCGCTAAAAACGCTTCAATCGACCTGCGTCTGTCTTCGGACGTCGGGCCTGCCGCGGGGAACGCGGGCCAAATCCAGCAGGTGATCATGAACCTGATCACCAACGCCTCCGAGGCCATAGGCGATCAAAACGGCGACATAATCGTTTCCACGGACGAACGGTATTGCGACCAGGAATGCCTCAGCAACAGCCGCCTCGACAAGAAGCCGACGGCGGGGCGGTTCGTTTTTCTGGAAGTAACTGATACGGGGTGCGGGATGGACGAAGAGACCGTACGGCGCCTTTTTGATCCGTTCTTTACCACGAAGTTCACCGGCCGGGGGCTCGGGATGTCGGCGGTAGCCGGCATTGTGTACGCGCATAACGGCGCTATTTTCGTGGAAAGCGAAAAAAGGAAAGGGACCGCCATCAGCGTGTTGTTCCCCTCCGGTGGAACAGGGCCCGTTGGAATAGACCCGGCCCGGGAGAACCTTATTGTGAGGTCGAACCAGGACGTCTGCTCCGGGAGCATCCTCTTGGCAGAGGACGAACTTGCGGTACGCGAAGTGTGCACGGCCATGCTTCAAAGCTTCGGGTTCAACGTTATCACCGCTGCCGACGGAGAGGAGGCCCTGCGGCTCTTCGGCGCCCATGCCGGCGAACTCGACTGCGTGATCCTTGACCTGACCATGCCCCGGATGAACGGCATGGGCGCTCTTCGCGCAATGAGGGCGCTTCGGCCCGACGTCCCGGTCATCATCAGCAGCGGCTATGATGAACAGGAAACCATGCGAAACTGCAACGACGCGTGTCCCGCGGGTTTCCTCCATAAACCGTATTCACCCCAGCAGCTGAGAGACCTGATTTCCGGCGTTCTTCAAGGCCGGGGAAACTGCAAGAACTGAAAAGAGGGCAGCGCCGATAACATCGGATTTTCTTGATCCTAAAAAAACAGTTAGCCACAGATGAACACAGACAAACACAGATAATTTGAAAGAATCAAATCAACTTTCGTTGGCGAAACTTTATAATGAACTAAATTACTGTTTTTGCTTTTCATCTGTGTTTATCTGTGTTCATCCGTGGTTCCAACCGCCGTTTTAGATTGTTCCGCGTTCTTCATCCGATTTGGAAACACCGCATCGAGATCGAAGCGTTCTGAAACCCTTCGTAAATGAACGTGAGGGGTTCGTCCTTTCCCTGCAAAGCAATCGCGTAGATCATCGGAAGATAGTGGTCGAGGGTCGGTACGGCGAGCGGCGACGCCTTTCCCATATTCTCGAAATGAATAAGATCCCGGTGGTTTCCCGAGAGCAGGTTTGTCTTCACCTGCTCATCAAATTCCCGTGCCCACGCAAAAGGCTCAGCGTCCATATTTTCGAAATCGATCATCGACAGGTTGTGCACGATGTTTCCGCTTCCGATTACCAGCACGCCCCTCGTTCTTAACGCAGACAACTCTTGTGCAAGGTCATAATGATACTGCATCGGCTTCGGATGCCATTCGTTATAGGAATAATGTAGACTTAGTTCGAACACGGGGATGTCCGCGGCAGGGTACATGTGCTTCAGGACAGCCCACGAAGCATGATCAAGTCCCCAGTCGGTGTTGCAGCCGATCTTGCTCTTCTGCGAGGATTCCGCGACAAACCGCGCATCTTCCGGCGCGCCAGGGCTCGCGTATCGCATACGATAAAGCTCGTCCGGGAAACCGTAAAAATCATGAATCGTCCGCGGCCTGTCCATGCACGTTACGAACGTGCCGGGTGTGAGCCAGTGCGCGGAAACGACCATGATAGCTTTGGGCCGGGGCAGGCTTTTACCCAGGGCGGCGAGACACCTGGTAAAACCGTTGTCTGCCATACTATTCATGGGCGAGCCGTGGCCGATAAAAAGCGCGGGCATTTTCTTGTCCATAACGGGGCCTCCTTGTTATTTTATTACCGCGGATACCTGCGCTGTCAACGCAAAGTAGAAATGTCCGGTTTTATGTTGTTGCCTGGAGTTCTCTTCTTGCCTTAAGCATTGCTTTAGCGGGAGACTTCCAAGGGTGTTCCGCCGGTGG
>JBGPUS010000202.1:0-4706 GCA_041491325.1 Nitrospirota bacterium
AACAAAGACCGGCGCTATGTCCCACTTTTTACGAAGCTCTTTGAATTTGGTAATGTCGTCTTTATCGAGCGGCTTAACGGTCCAGCCGCGCGGGTTCCTGCTGAAGATCTGCATGCAGGTGCAGCCGAGTTCGTAGGCGCGCTGGACGGATAATGAGAACCCGCCTGATATGGATACGTGAAAACCGATCTTCATGAGACGCTCTTTACCATCTTTTCAAGCTCCTCTTCCGTGATCACCTTCACACCCAGCTCTTGAGCCTTAGTAAGCTTGCTCCCGGCTTCTTCTCCTGCCAGCACATAGCTCGTCTTCTTTGACACCGATCTCGCGGCATGCCCCCCATGGCGTCCGATCATTTCCTCAATTTCGTTACGGGGTTTAGAAAGCGTACCGGTAACAACGATGGTGAGCCCATTCAAAGGCCCTTTTTCTTTTTTCGCATTTGCGTCATAATCGGGATTTGATAAGTTCAGCCCGAGTTTCTTAAGCGTGTCGAGTGTGCGGAGGTTTTCCTTCTCGCTGAAAAACTCCGAGATCGATCCTGCAAGCTTCTCGCCCATCTGCTTGATCTCAACGAGCCGCTCGGGTTTAACATGATAGACGTCTTCCAGCTTTTCAAAGTTCCTTGCCAGTTGTTTGGCGGCGAATTCACCCACATGCAGAATACCGAGGGCATACAGGAACCGCGCCAGCGTCGTTTTCTTGCTCTTTTCGATGGCTTCGATCAGGTTCTGTGCCGATTTCTCGGCAAACCGCGGGAGTTCGAGGAGTTGTTCTTTCTTGAGAGTATAAAGGTCCACGAAATGCCTGATCAGCCCCTGATTGTAAAGAAGTTCCACGTTCTTCTCGCCAAGACCTTCTATGTCCATGGCGCCGCGCGAGGCGTAGTGCATAATGCGTTCTAAAACCTGGGCCGAACAATTGATATTAATGCAACGGTACGCTACCTCTCCCTCCTCCTTGACCACGGTCGAGCGGCACACCGGACAGGTTTCAGGAGGACTTACTTCACCCGCGTCTTGAGGACGTTTTTCTTTAATGACGGCTACCACGCGCGGAATCACGTCCCCTGCCCGCTCCACGACCACCGTATCGCCGATATGGATGTCCTTGCGTTTGATTTCGTCCCAGTTATGGAGTGTAGAGCGCGATACGGTAACGCCGCCTATACGCACCGCGGTGAGCATAGCGACAGGCGTTATCACTCCGGTCCTGCCGACGCTCGTAACGATACTTTCAATGACCGTCGTGCCCTGATGGGCCGGAAACTTATACGCAATTGCCCAGCGCGGCTCGCGCGTCTTATAACCAAGCTGCTTCTGAAGTTCGATATCATTGACCTTGATTACGGCGCCGTCGATTTCAAACGGAAACCCTTGCCTTTGTTCTTCAATCTTTATGATACGGTCAATGACCTTCTCGATCCCGGTCACGCGGTCCAGGACAACAGGCGTGGGAAAATGCGCCTTTTTGAGCCATTCGACAAAAGTCGTATGGTTCCTAAAATCGATGCCTTTCATCGCACCGAACCCGTAACAGGCCATATGAAGCTTGCGTTTTTTAGTGATTGTGGAGTCGAGCTGACGAACCGAACCTGCCGCAGAATTTCTCGGATTGGCAAAGAGCGGCTCCCCGCTTTTCTCGCGCTCTTTGTTTAATGTCTCGAACTCATCGAGATTCATGTACACTTCACCGCGTATATCGATCTCCCCGGGAACAGTGACGTCCTCGATCTTGAGCGGAAGCGCCTTAATGGTCTTGATGTTTGTCGTAACATCCTCGCCTTCCAACCCGTCGCCGCGGGTCGAGGCGCGGACAAGAAGGCCTTTCTTATACGTGAGTTCCATTGCAAGGCCGTCGTATTTCGGCTCAACCGTATACTCAATCTCCGCGTCTGACTTGAGGAACCGCTTGGCCCGCTGGTCGAATTCCCGCACCTCGTCATGCGAAAAAGCGTTGCCCAACGAGAGCATGGGCTCTGTATGTTTTACTTTCTCAAACTTGTCGAGCGGCGGCGCGCCTACGCGCTGGGTGGGGGAATCAGGAAGGACGTAGTTGTGCTTCTCCTCAAGGTCTTTCAGTTGCCGAAAGAGCTTATCGTACTCAGCATCAGAGACAACCGGAGCATCGAGGACATAGTAGCGATAATTGTGCTCGTTAATTTCCTTGATGAGCTTTTCGATTTCATCTTTTATGTCCGTGGGGATTTTTTCCATGGTAATGGCCGTTTTAAAGAATGCTTCTTGGTCAAAATTGTTAAGAGCTATGAGCTTAAAACTATGAGCTTTTTCGCATTTACCCTACTCCTCCAACCGGTATTCCTTGATCTTGGTAAGCAGCGTCTTGTAGCTCACCTGGAGGATCTCGGCGGCTCGTGTCTTATTATTGCCGGTCTGCTTGAGCACCTGTTTAATGCGGCGCGATTCAGCAATGCGCGTGGCCGCTTCGGCTATCTCGTGGAGCGGACCATCCATGGGCACGTGCTCGGCAAGGGCGTCGAGGATGCTAGACTCGCTGATGCCGAGGTCCTGGCTGCGAACCACGTTGCCCTCCGCGTAGATTACCGCCCGCTCGATCACATTCTCAAGTTCCCGGATATTGCCTTTCCAGGGCGATTTCACAAGAATATCCATGGCCTCATCCGAAATGGTAAGCGGCCCTTTGCGCACTTCGGCGGAATACTTGTTCAGAAAATGCTGCGCCAGAGGCGGAATATCGTCCCTCCGTTCCCGAAGCGGCGGGATCGTGATGGGAAATACATTCAAGCGATAGAAAAGGTCTTCACGAAACAGCTTGGCCTCGACGGCCTTATCAAGGTCTTTGTTCGTGGCTGCTATGACTCTCACATCGATCTTGATCGGTTTGCCGCCGCCTACGCGCTCGATCACCTGTTCCTGGAGCACGCGCAGTAATTTTGACTGGAGCGCAAGGTCCATATCTCCTATTTCGTCCAGAAAAACCGTCCCTTTGTCGGCAAGCTCCAGCTTGCCGAGCTTCCGCGCGTCAGCGCCGGTAAAAGCGCCGCGCTCATACCCGAAAAGCTCGCTTTCGAGCAGCTCTCGCGGAATGGCGGCTGAATTGATCGCCACGAAAGGTCCGTCCGTGCGCTGGCTCAGATAATGGATAGCGCGCGCGAAAAGCTCCTTCCCCGTGCCGCTTTCGCCATGGATCATGACGGTGGCATTCGTGGGAGCGACTTTTCTGACTTTTGCCGTTATCTCCTGGAGCGGCATGCTTTTGCCGATGATGGTGGGCAGACCGAGCCGGTCCGACAATTCCGCCTTGAGCAGGATGTTTTCAGCGGCCATGCGCGACGAGTCGAGCGCCCTTTTGATAAGCACGAGCAGATGTTCGGTGTCGAAGGGCTTGGTCAAAAAATCGTACGCTCCCTGCTTCACGGCTTTGACGGCGATCTCAATGGTGCCGAAGGCGGTCATCACGACGACCGGCATGAGCGGGTTGTCCGCTTTCACCGCCTTGAGCACTTCGAAGCCGTCCTTCTTCGGGAGCTTGAGGTCCGTGAGCACCAAGCCGATGTGTTCGCTTGCAAGCTTTTTGATCCCTTCGGCGCCGTCGCGCGCAGGGATTACATGATAGCCTTCGGCTTCCAGGGTCTGTTTCAGCATGTCGAGCATGCTTTCTTTGTCTTCTATGACGAGAATGGCGTCAGCCATGCGCAGACTCACCGCAGCGGAAACACGACTCTAAAGAGCGTTCCGCTCCCTTCTTTGCTTTCGACCTCGATATGGCCGCTATGGGACAGAATAATTTTGTGCACCAGCGCGAGTCCGAGCCCCGTGCCTTTGTCCTTCGTGGTGAAAAACGGGAGAAAGATCTTTTTCAGGTTGTCCCGGGAAATGCCGCCGCCGGAATCCCTGACGACCACGACAATTTCGTTATTGCTCCTGACGGCCTCAACTGCAAGGGTCCCGCCCTCCGGCATGGCCTCTATTGCATTCTGGATCAGGTTGGTGAAAGCCTGCCTCATCAGCACTTCGTCAACCGACGCGTCAATATCATCCAGCTTCAAGGCTGTCGCGGTCCGCGCGTCCGCCCCCGTTACCTGGAAAGCGTTTTCAAGACAGCTTTCGAGCAGGTCCCTGATATTCACTTTCACCCGGTTCAGCGACGCGGGTCGCGCGAAGGTCAGGAGATCGCCGATGATCCGGTTCATGCCGTCGATTTCCTTTGAGATGCTCCGGATGGTTTCCTTGCTTGACGGATCGGCCTTTTTCGTCAGCAGATTAAGGTATCCCGAGATAACGGCCATCGGGTTACGGAGTTCATGCGCAATGCCCGCCGACATCTCGCCGAGCGCGGTCAAACGCTCTTTCAACTCCATCTGCTCCTGCAGACGCTTTACTTCCGTCAGGTCTGTGAAGGAAAGGATGACGCCGAGCGCATCGCCCCGGCGGTCGGTCAATACCGCTGTGTTGAAACCCAGCCAAACCTTTCCCGACGGGCGTTCGAGCATTGCCTCCATGCGGGGCGGCGGAGCTTTTTTTCCTAGGGTGTCTTGCACCGCTTCCAGGATTTCGCCGGCGCCGAACAGGTCCCTGCAGCTAGTGCCGAGCGCCTGCTCCCGTTCCATGCCGAGCACCTCTTCCGCGGCCCGGTTGATCGTAGTCAGTACGCAGTACGGGTCGAAGGTCATCACTCCGCTCGTTACGCATTGCAGGATGTTCTCGTTATAGCTCTCTATGTTC
>JBGPUS010000203.1:0-4694 GCA_041491325.1 Nitrospirota bacterium
GTAAACGTAATGGCAACGGCCTGGTCGATGTTGAGGCCGCTTTGATCGAGACGGTCGAGCAGATTCAGGTAGCGTTCCTTGAGCGCGCGGGTCTTGCCGGAACCGGCCGAGGCGGAGAGATGCACGGACTTGCCCGTGTCCGCGGCTTTTTGCATTGTCTGGGGTTTAGGGTTTTTGATCATGTCTTTTATAATGCCCGCTGGTATCTTTCAGCTATCCACAAATCGGCGTTCAAAGCCCCCTCAATGGTCATCCCCGAATGGTTTTATCGGGGATCTGGTTAAACAGTTATTCGTAACACCACATTCCCGATTCCGTACTCGGAATGACAACATGGCAAAAATTGGCGCTGCATTGTGCGTGCATTGTGCTGAAACGACACGACCGCAGAGGCCTTCCTACAGGTCCTCCTGGTCGCACATCATCTCATTCGGGCAATACCGGCATTTGTTCTCGTCCTGCGGCTTTGCTTTGAAATCTCCCGACAGGATCCCCTCGACTGCCTTGCGTGCCTTGTCCATGCTCTGCTTTAAAATGGCCTCGAATTCTTCAGCGCTCTTGGAGCTGGCCTTGGGCTTCGCGGAAGGCTGGTCCTTCGTTGCGTCCGTATCATAAAGAACAACGTCCCGTGCGCCTCCCGCCGTTTTTCCTCTGAGATCATAATAGGCGAGGCCGACGGGTTTCTTCAACGCGGGACTGCCGGCTGACAAAGCGGTCAAAGCCATGACCGCATAGACCGGAAGCTGGAAAATATCCTGATCCAGCTTCATCTTCGGCTGCGGATATCCGCCCGTCTTATAGTCCACGATGATGAAGTTGCCGCTCTCTTCCACATCGATGCGGTCGATCTTCGCCTTGAGCCCCACTTCCGTTCCGTCCGACAGGACGAGAGCGTAGTGGTCGATTTTCCGCTCCAAATATTCCGGCCGCATTCCCTGTTTCCAGAACGCTTCCTCCGCATCCAGAAAGCGTTCGGCCATGACTTTGAGAAACAGCTCTTTTTCACGCCGGTTGCGGACCGTGTCCGCTTCACGTCCAAAGGCAGGGTCCGCAAGCTTGTACAATAAAGCCCGCGCTTCTTCGCGATTTTCCGCGGTCACGGGTTTTGTCCATGCGCCGTAAAATTTTTGGAGGATAGCGTGGACCTTACTGCCGCGATCAAGCGGGGACAAATCCTCGGTCGCTTCTTCGAGCGGGCCGAGCCCGAGAATGTATTTCACGTAGTAATCATAGGGGCACTGTAGGTAGTCGTCCAGCTCCGTGACCCGGAAGTCCCGTTTAAGCGGCGCGCCTGTCGCGGGCGCCGGTCCCGCCGGTTGCTCGAGCGCGGACAGCAAGCCGGAAAGGCCCTCGATTCCCGACTGCATGAGCTGCCGCGAATCCGGCGCGTTTGCGGAGACGCCGAGGGCTTTCATCAGTTCCGGGACGCTCCGGCTCTCTTCTACCTTGAGGCTGAACTGGAGGCCCGAGGTTTTTTCCCTGCCCTGGTTGAGAAGGCCTGCTTTTCGGAGCGGCGTGAGCTCGGCTATAAACGGCGATGGGGCCACGGGTCTGTCGCCTTCGTTCTCGGGTCGCGTAAGCGTGACCTGATCGGCGGACAACAGGATCCGGTAGAAATGATGGGCCGCGCGCAGGCGCGCTTGCCGAAGCGTGCGTACGCCCAGCGCTTCAAGCGTTTGTTCGGGCAGGAAAATATTTTGAGGAACGCGCTGCGGAAATTTTCCTTCCGCGAGGCCGCCGAGGTAGATCTCGCGCCAGGGGCGGCCGACGCTCTCCGCGAGCCCCAGGATCTGCACCCCCCCCTCGTCTTCCGGCGGAACCTGGAACCGCGTATGCATAAAGTTCTTTTTTAAGAGGAACAGCCATTCGTCGAACGTGTAGGTGTACTCGGAGAACAATTTTGCGGCGCGGCCAAGGGACGCGAGGGTCTCGTTCAGCTTACGGTATGCCTGGAGATTGATGTTGAGCGGGCCATGCACTGCGGCGACCCCTTCGGCGAGGCCCGACCATGCAATAAGGCGTCCCAGACGCTCCATCCAGACGCCGAGCCGCGCGGTTTCGCGGTTTGCAAAGGGGGCCAGGGCCGTAAAGAGCTCATTCAGCGAGGAGGTCAGAAGGTCCGGCCCGCCGTCTTTCGGCAGAGCGCGTTTCAGGGTTGTGAGGATTTTCTCCTTGCCGCCGATTATACGTTTTTCGCGCATAAACCGGTCCAGGGACGGCGCAAGCGCCGGCTGAGCCGCGAACTTGAGGAACGGAGAACTGAATATTCTGAGGAGCGACGGACCGGAGAAATCTTCCTGACAGGCGCGGAGCAGCGCCACCAGTGACGTGGCAACCGGAGATGAGCTGAGTTGTCTGCCGAGCGCGCGGTTGTAGGGTATGCCGTAGTCCGTGAAAATCTCTTCTACGAGGGGGCCATATTCGTCGAGCGTGGGGAACGAAACCAGGATGGAATCCGGGGGAATGCCGATTTTTACCGATGTTTTCACCATCCCCGCTATCAGCGATACTTCTTCTCGGGTATTGACCGCGGAAAGAAGGTTTATCCGCTTCGAAAAAGACGACGCGGGCGGGGCGTCTTTTGCGGCCTCGGCGAAGGTTTTGTCCGAGAACAGGGCGGAAGCGAGGAATAGATTGTCGGAATTGGCGATTATTCCTTCTTTCACCGGGAAAAGGCCCGCGTCTAAAATAAAATCCCTGGTTATTCCGAGCGGGTGAACGTCGTGGGCGCGATTCAGCAGCTCGGGAGAGGGCGCGTCTATGAGGTAGGTGCAGTCTCTTGCCGCGGCTGTTTTCCGAAGAAGTGCCGTGTCGAGTTTGCCGGAGTCCTGGAGCCCATCGATAATGAGCTCACGATAGGGCGCGAGCCAGGCCGGCTCGAACGCGTTGACGAGGCGTGAGCGCATCCCGGCGGGATCGGTCAGCCCGCGTTCCCCCAGCGCGGCCTGGTAGCGCGCATACGCATCCAGCAGGAGCCGGACCTGGGGTTTGTCGGAAAATTCCGCGCCTTTGATTTTCAATGCGAGATCTTCCGGAGACACACCGGCATCGGAGAGTTGTTCTATCATCGCCGCAAGGGCCGAGGAAAGCGACGGAGCAAGCAGATCCGGACTTTGGCTGAAGAAGGCATCATGGGTAAGGCGTTCCTTCACAAGGCCTTCGAGAAGGATCAGCCTGCTGTTTTCGTCTATGAGCCGCGGCCCGTTTAGACGCGCGTACAGCTTTTCTGAAAACTGGTGGAGCGTCAGCACCTCCGGCTGCACGAGGGCCGATGCGTTGCGAAGCCGCTGGAGTGCGTCCAGGAAAAGCCTGCCGTACATACGCTTCATGCGCGACGAAGGCACCAAAATTAATATATCGTTGTAGATATACGGCGCATGCGGCCGGGAGGAGATGATTTTTTCTACAATCCGGATCTTCTCGTCCCAGCCCTCGTTACCGTATGAAAGCGTCTTGCATATCATTGTCCAAAGATTATGCCATAAGACAACGGAAAAAGCTGTTACTTTTTGCAGGGCGTCGGTAAAAATTATTGACAATAGCAGGCACATGGTCTATAATTTTTTTTAGAGTGAGTTGGTTGGAATATGCATTATCGTATTACCGAGAGTAAGTGCAGTGGTTGCTGGACCTGCCTGGATAGTTGCCCGACCGAAGCGATAGAGCAAAAAGAAGGGCACGCGTTCATTTCCCTGGAGTGCATAGACTGCGGAGCATGTACACGGATCTGTCCTGAGGGCGCGATTAAACAGGTCGTCCCCGAACGAGCTAAAAAATTACGTTGATTTTCTTGAAGGAGGGTGGAATGGCTGAAGCAGTAACGAGCGCAACATGGGATCAGGAAGTATTGAAAGCGACGGACCTCGTGCTGGTGGATTTTTGGGCCGTTTGGTGCGGCCCGTGCAGGATGGTCGCGCCGATCGTGGACGAGATAGCTAAAGAATACGAAGGCAAGCTCAAGGTTTTGAAACTGAACACGGATGAGAACCCCGAAGTTGCCGGCAAGTACAAGATTATGGGCATTCCTACGCTGATGTTTTTCAAGAACGGCCAGACCGTTGACCAGGTGGTCGGAGCCGTGCCCAAGACTCAGCTTAAAGCCAAGGTGGATGCGCTGCTTGCGAAATAACGGTTTTTACTCGTTCTTAAAGCGCCGCATTATCCTGGTATCTTAATTACGTTGGACCACTGCCCGCTTCTCCGCGGGCAGTTTTATTTTGCGCGCTGATGGCTTTGTCCCACCGTGCAAAACCTTTCTCTTCGCGTTGATACGCAAAGGAGTTTTTCGATGTTCAGGCTTAGAATGGCAGCAGTCTTCCTGGCGTTCGCGCTTCTCACCGGCTGTGTCAGTAAGAGCGACCAACCGGCCGCAAGCACATCTGATTTTACTCTCCAGGACGTCAATGGGAAAAGCGTCAAGCTCTCGGACTTCAAGGGCAAGGTCGTGCTCCTCGAGTTCTGGGCCAGTTGGTGCCCTCCCTGCCGCGCGTCGGTCCCCGGACTCGAAAAATTGCACAAAGCCTACAAGGAAAAGGGGCTGGCGGTGCTTGCCGTCTCGATGGATGCCGGCGATTGGGATGTCGTAAAGGCCTTTATTGCTGATTACGGCATTTCCTATACTGTGCTGAAGGGAACCGATGAGGTGGCAGCTCAATATAGCGTGCGCACCATCCCGACACTTCTTATTCTGAACA
>JBGPUS010000204.1:0-4680 GCA_041491325.1 Nitrospirota bacterium
CTTCTGATCGAATTTGAGGTTCCCCGTGACCATAACCCGTTCCGGATCAGCGCCGATGTCCTGTATCCTAAGGGCGTCCGCTTCGGACTGCATGCAGAACAGATCGACATTGCTGAAGACCTGCTTGAAGAACGTTTTCAATCTGAGATAGTTCCTGTGGGAACCCGGCGAAATCCTGCCGTTTATAATCGCCGAGGGGATTCCGGCTTTTTTCAACTCCCGAAAGAAGTTGGGCCAGAGTTCGGTTTCCGCGACCAGCACGACCTGCGGATTGATGCCGTGGATGACCCGGCGTACGATCCAAGGATAGTCGAACGGAAAGAAAAAGACCGCATCCGCCTCCGGCACGCGGCGGCGCGCAGTGTAGTAGCCGGTGACCGTGACGGTGGAAAGGATCAATTTTTGGGCAGGGTACTTTTTTTTGAGTTCGCGGATAAGGGCATGCGCGGCCATCACCTCTCCGACGGAAACAGCGTGGACCCAGATTTGGCGGCCTCCCCGAATGACCCGCATCACGCCTTTTCGCAGCCTGCCGAGCTTCTGGGTAATGCCTCCCCGGTACTTGGGGACCGTGAGCAGTTTGAAAAGGATCATCGGCGACAGCACCACCGTCGCAACTATCAGGAACAGGTTGTACAAAACGTACATAGCGCTACCTCACGTTCGGGGCGCGAAATACTCATCGGCCCGGGCCATTAATCCGTTTAAGACGCGTTCTAATTCTTGCCGCTTAGAGTCGAGTTCGGCATCGGAGATGCCCTTCACTATGATCGGCTCGCCGTAAACGGCGACCCCGCGCGTGAACGGCGCCGGGAGTAGATACTTGTCCCATATCTTATCGAGGATCCAATGCCGCCTGGCGCTTGAGCTCACGGGGATGATAGGTTTGTCTAATTTGCCCGCCAGATACGCCACGCCCTGTTTAGCTTCGTAAAGCGGGCCGCGGGGGCCGTCCACGGCCAGCGCGACGTTCTTTCCTTTTCGCAGACCTTCGACCAGGCCCAGAAGCGCGCGCGCTCCCTTGCGCTTGCTCGAACCACGGACCACGTCGTATCCGAAACGCTTGAGAATAATCGCCTGGATATCGCCGTCGCGGCTTTCGCTTGCATTAATGACGATGTCGGAATTGCGATGGTTGAGTAAAAGAAGGAACTGTCTCCCGTGCCAGAAGGCATAGATGCAGTTCTTCCCTTCGGCTGCGAGCCGGTCCGGCGCCTCCTTGTTGACGAACTCCATGCGGACGGTCCTGCCCCAGACCGAAAGCACGATCCAGCCGATGAATGATAAGAGCTTAGCCCTGAACATCATGCCGTCCTTGTCCGGACTTCGTCCCGGAACTGCTGTTCATACAAATTCTTGTACTCGCCTCCGTGTGCTAGAAGCTCATCATGCCTGCCTTGCTCGACAATCCTGCCGTCCTTCAGCACGATGATGCGGTCCGCGTTCATGATCGTCGAAAGCCGGTGCGCTATCACAAAGCTGGTCCTGCCCTGCATGAGCGCGTCGAGAGCGTTCTGCACTTCCCGTTCCGACTGCGTATCAAGAGACGACGTGGCCTCATCGAGAATGAGAATGGGAGCGTTCTTGAGCAGCGCCCGGGCAATCGAGACGCGCTGACGTTGCCCGCCCGAAAGCTTCACGCCCGCTTCGCCGATCACGGTTTCGTATCCCCGGGGGAGCGCTTGAATAAAATCATCTGCATACGCGGAGCGCGCGGCGCTGACTACAGCATCAAAGGATTTGGTCGTATCGCCATACGCGATGTTTTCTTTCACCGTATCGTTGAACAAGATCGTCTGCTGGGTGACGATGGCCATGAGGGACCGGAGCGACTCGATCGACACGTCCCGGATGTCCCGTCCATCGATGAGCATTGCTCCGCCGGTGACATCGTAAAATCGGGGGATGAGGTTCGCGAGCGTGGTTTTTCCCCCGCCGCTCTTCCCGACGATTGCAATGGTCTCGCCTGTTTTGACCGTGAGGTTGATGTCCTTGAGCACCAGTTCGTCTTCGTATTTAAAAGAAATATTTTTGAACTCGATGGTCTTGAAATCACTCGGCAGCGTGCTTGCGCCGACACGGTTCTTGACCTCCGGCTCGGTGTCCAGGACCTCGTAGATTCGCTTGGCCGCGGCAACTCCGTCCTGCACCGTGTTATTCAGGCTGTTCAGGTCTTTAATAGGCTTGTACAGCAGGTAGAGCGCCGTCATGAATGAAAAGAACGCACCCACCGTCATCCTGCCCTGACCGATCCACAGACCGCCGACAAAAATCACCACCGCGACGCTGGACATATTGATCAACTCCATCATCGGAGACGATACGGCGCTGGTCTTGATGCCGCGCATGAGGGAATTAAAGAGGCCCCTGTTTCTCCGGGCAAATCTTTTATTTTCGTACTCCTCCATGCCGAAGGCCTTGACGATCCGCATCCCCGCAATGGTCTCATGAAGGTGCATGGTCAGCTCGCCGTACTGCTCCTGCATCTGCGTGCTCACCCGCCTGAACCGTTTACTGAACTTGGTGAACACAAAACCGAGCACCGGCAAGGCCAGCACCGAGAAGGCCGCAAGCCGCCAGTCCGTATAAATGATATAGCCGCTCATGGCCACGACCGTAAACACTCCCTGCACAAGGCTGGAAGGGGCCTTGGTCAACGCCCCCTGAACAAGGTTCACATCATTGATGATTCTGGAGATAAGAACGCCGGTGGGCGTTCGGGTGTAATACGAGAAGGAAAGGGAGGTCAGGTGCGAATACAGCTGATCGCGGATATCGTTCACGATCCGCTGGCCGATATACCCCAGGAGGTAATCCCGTGCGTATGCGAAAGCCCCTTTCAAGGCAACGACCACTATGATCGCGGGGGGCAAAAAATACAGGAGCGTCATATGACCACGTACATCCAAAAATATCTCGTCAACGACCGGCTTCACAAGATAGGCCTGGGCCGCAGTCAGCGCGCTGGTAAGGACCATGAAAAACATGGACGAGCCAAGCCGGGCCCGGTAGGGTTTCAGGTAGGTCAGCAGTCGTTTATAAATATCCCAAATCATACTCAGTCGCTGCCTTTCAAAAATTCCAACATGATGGAAGCGACCCCGGCGCTTGCGCCGCTTGCGCCGAGCTGCGCTCGAAGACCGGCGAGCCCGGTCCGCATGTTTTGATAATACACGGGATCTTCCAGTATTTTCGTCATTGCCCCGGCGATGTTCCCGGCCGTGGCCTCATGCTGCACCAACTCGGGAACGAGGCGTTGTCCGGCAACGATATTGACCAGGCCGACATTTTTTACCCCGCGCACAAGCTTGGTGAGAATAAAATAGTTGAGCGCGGAGATCCGGTAGGTGATCACCATGGGCACGGCCATCAAACCGGTCTCGAGCGTAGCCGTACCGGAGGCCACGATGGCCGCATCCGATGCCCTGAGTGCGTCGTACACCCTTCCTTCAATCATTCGCACCGGGACGCCGCCCTGCTCGACAAAAGCGAGAACGAATTCCCGTTCCAGCGTAGGCGCAAGGGGAAGCGCGAACTGGAGGTCGGGAAAGCGGGAAGAAAGGAGCTTTGCCGCTTTCAACATATCAGGCAAGAGGTGGACGATCTCTGATTTTCTACTGCCGGGCAGCAGCGCTATCGTACGCCGTGCCGCATCAAGACCAAGGAGGCATCTCGCCTGTTGCTGCGTCAAATCAGATTTCGCGACATCCGTAAGCGGGTGGCCGACGAACCGGACATCGACGCCTGCCTTCTCATAGAGCGGCACTTCGAAGGGAAACACGACGATCATTGCCTTCACCAAGCCGGCGATCGTTTTGATTCTCCCCTTGCGCCAAACCCAAACCTGCGGGCTGATGTAATACACCACCGGAATGCCGAGCTTGCGCGCCGCTTTCCCAAGCATGATATTGAAGTCCGGGAAATCGATCAGGATGAGGAGGTCGGGGCGCTCGCGCTTCAGAAATCGCTTAAGCTTTGCATAGACCCGGAAGATGGGAACGAGATGCGTCAGCACCGCCGTAATCCCTACAACGGAAATCTCCGAAGCATCCGCCAGCATATGAACGCCGGTTTCCCTCATCTTTTTACTGCCCACGCCGTACAGATCCACAAACGGGTCCTGTTTCCACAGCTCCCGTGCGAGGTTTGCGCCGTGCAGATCGCCGGACGCTTCGCCCGTCATGATCATGATTTTTTTCATTCGGCTCTTTTTGACTTCTTACTTCATGTTTATAATGCTTTTTTCACTGCATCTGCCACGGTCTTGATCTGCTCCTCAGTGAGTTCAGGGTACATGGGAAGCGATAAAACCTCCAGCGCGACCTGCTCCGCCTTCGGCAGACTTCCAAGCCCCATTCCCAAATCTTTATAGGCAGCCTGGAGGTGAAGCGGAACCGGATAATAAATCATGGATGATGTGATTTTCCCATCATCAAGCTTTTTCTTCACCGTGTCCCGGTCCTTGACCTTGATCGTGTACTGGTGAAACACGTGTTTTGTCCCGTTCTGCTCGGAAGGCGTCTGGATGCCGGAGGCTGCGAGATACTGGTTATACAACAACGCATTGTTTTTACGTTTTGCGTTGTACTCGTCTATATGCTTAAACTTGATCCGGAGTATCGCGGCCTGGATCTCATCGAGCCTGCTGTTATATCCGATTTCATCATGAAAGTACCGCAC
>JBGPUS010000205.1:0-4676 GCA_041491325.1 Nitrospirota bacterium
CATTGAGGACATCTACAGCGACAATCTCGTCATGACCATCGATGTGGGGCATATGAATAATGAGCTCCAGGATATCAGGATCGACGCGCTCATGATGATCTCGGGGCTCTATAACGACAAGCTGCGGCAAATCTTCGACCAGGCAAACGAGTCGGCGAAAACGGTCGATACCTTCATGGGGAAAATACATGCAGGCAGCCAACACGGCAGCGAGGCTAAAGCATATGAAGAGATGAAGGGCGCATGGGCGGCGTTCAACGAATCGAGGACCCGGACCATGACATGGGCGCTGGCCGGCGACATGGAAAAGGCCAGGGGGAACGCAGTCGGAGACGCCGGCGCTAAATTCAAGGTCGCGGCGGATAAAATCGACGCATTTGTCAAAATTCAGGACAGCGACGCCAGGGAGTTGTTCGTGCGAAGCGAAAAAGAGGTGAAAGCCGCAGCGACGGCCATCATCGTGGCCATCCTCCTCAGCATGCTCGCGGCGGCCGGCGCGGGGTTGTTCATCTCTTCCCTCATTGCCGTACCGCTCGGGGAAATGGTAGACACGGCGGAAAAAATTGCGGCCGGCGATCTCAGTATGAACATCGAGGCCAAAACCAAGGATGAGGCTGGAAAGCTGCTCTCGGCCATGAAGAACATGGTGGAAAAGCTGAAAAGCGTAGTGACCGACGTGAAGGCGGCCGCGGACAACGTGGCCTCGGGCAGCCAGCAGCTCTCGTCCGGCGCCGAGCAGATGTCGCAGGGCGCGACGGAGCAGGCTGCGTCCGCGGAAGAGGCGTCATCGTCCGTGGAAGAGATGAACGCCACCGTCAGGCAGAATGCGGACAACTCCCAGCAAACGGAAAAGATCGCTCAGAAATCCGCAAATGACGCGGCGGAAAGCGGCAAAGCGGTGTCCGAGGCGGTAGGGGCCATGAAAGACATCTCGGCCAAAATATCGATCGTCGAGGAAATCGCGCGCCAGACGAACCTTCTGGCCTTGAACGCCGCAATCGAGGCCGCCCGGGCCGGCGAACACGGCAAAGGCTTCGCCGTGGTCGCGTCGGAAGTGCGAAAGCTCGCGGAGCGGAGCCAGGTGGCGGCAGCGGAGATCAGCCGACTGTCGTCGATGAGCGGTACGGTTGCCGAGAAAGCGGGTCAGATGCTCGCGAAACTCGTACCGGACATCCAAAAGACGGCCGGGCTGGTGCAAGAGATCAGCGCAGCCAGCAAAGAGCAGACGAACGGCGCGGAACAGATCGATATTTCCATCCAACAGCTCAACCAGGTGATCCAGCAAAATGCGGGAGCCGCCGAGGAGATGGCCTCGACGGCCGAAGAACTCGCCTCACAGGCCGATCAACTCAAAAGTACGATTGCCTTCTTCAGGATAGAGGCGGACGGACCCACGACACACAGGCCGGCGCATAGACTCCAGGTCGCCCACCTCGCGCAGAATCCCCAAAGCAGGCCCGTCGGAACGCTTTTGCAGCCTTCAGGCGTGGCTCTGAATTTGAATCATGACATGAAAAGGGGAAACGGAGACGCGAAAGACGGCGAGTTTGAAAGATTCTGAAAAAACGGGGTTAAGCCACCTGACCCTCACAAGGAGGAACCTATGAGCATAGCGGCGACACAGACAACGCAATACCTGACTTATAAACTAGGGGAAGAAGTTTTTGCGCTGGACATCTCAAAGGTGCGGGAGGTGCTCGACTTCACGACACTCACCAAGGTGCCGAGAACGCCCGCGTTTATGCGGGGCGTCATCAACCTGCGGGGCAGCGTCGTGCCGGTGGTAGACCTTCGCTTAAAATTCGGCATGACGCAGACCGAGCAGACGGTGAACACGTGCATCATCATCACGGAGGTGACGGCGGACCGCGAGACCACGGTCCTCGGGGCGTTGGCTGATTCCGTGCAGGAGGTACTGGACCTCGGACCGGACCAAATAGAACCCACGGCGAAAATCGGGAGCCGGACGTACACGGAATTCATCAAAGGGATGGGAAAACACAACGAGCGCTTTATCATGATCCTCGATATCGACAAGGTCTTTTCCGCAGGGGAACTTGCCATGGTAGAAGCAGGGCAGGGAGAAGCGCCGGAAGAGAAAAACGTAGGGACGACCGCGTAATGGTTTAGCCGAAACGAGGCGCCTGACCCTGGGTGTTTTCCACCGGCAGGGCAGGCGGGCGAAGAACAAATGTCATTGATGAGGGAAATCAAGGGCTTCGATCCCAGGTATATTTTAAATCCGATAAAATAGTATAAGAGCTGCTGCATATCGTTGTTTCCCCTCATGATAATAAGGCCGCCCAGTCCCCAGAAGGACTTGAGCGCCTTATTTTTTTCGAACGTAACGCTCTGCCTGCGCTAAAAGTCACTCAATCTGCATCATAAACTATTCATCTCCGGTGGGGAGTGGGCATATCTTGCCGGAAGTGACACATGGAGGGATGAGTATTTTTTGATGTAGAGCGTAAAATTCAGTCTGCAGCTACTTCTTTGGGAAAAAAGTGGAATCATTCAAAAAGACGCAAGACAAGTACTTTTCTATTTTGGCCCGACAACAACTTAATGTATTGACTTTAGTAAATTTTCATGTTATGAAGCCGTCTCGCCTATGACAGGCTTGGAATCAATCGCGGTTTCTCGCAAGGGGGCAACGTGTTCGAATTTTTGAAAAAAGACGTACTCGAGGAAAATGCAAGATTACAAAGTTCAATAACTGCATTAAAAAGTGAATTCACTTCTATCGCCGCGCCTATAATGATGGTGGACAGGAACCTGGTCATTACGTCCGTGAACGACGCCGCCCTCAAAACGATGGGCTACCAGCGCGACGAAGTCGTGGGAAAGATGACGTGTGCCGAGTTTCAAAAAACCCTTCTGTGCGGCACGCCCGGTTGCACGCTGAAGAAATGCATGCGTACCGGTGAAACGATCATCGGAGAAACGATCGCGGAGACAAGGGCAGGAAGAAAATTCCCCATTGTGGCGGCCTGTTCGCCTATTGTCGATCCCCAAGGAAACATACAGGGCGGCATTGAGGTCATCAACGATCAGACGGAAGTGGTCAGGGCAAAGAGAGAGACGGAAAATATTCTGAAATCGATTGCCGCGCCCATGTTCGTGGTCGACACTAATCTGGTCGTCACCTCCGTCAACGATGCCGCCTTGAAATTCATGGGGTACAGCCGGAAGGAAGTGGTCGGGAAAATGACTTGCGCGCACCTTTCGAAGACCCCTTTGTGCGGCACGGCGAGTTGCACCCTCAAGAGCTGCATGCGAACCGGTGAAAATATCATCGGCGAGACGACGGTGGAAACGCGAGACGGCCGGAAGTTTCACATCCAGGCGGCATGCTCTGCGCTCCTGAACGAAGATGGCACGCCGTACGGCGGGATGGAGGTCATCATCGACATCAGCGAGGTGAAACGTTTGCAAAAGGACGCCATCGAGCACAAAGAGTATCTGGAACGACAGGTAAATATGCTCGTGAAAAATCTGGGGAGGCTGAGCAACGGAGACCTGACGGTCGAACTGCAGGCGGAGCGTGATGATGAGATAGGGCTCCTGGTAGAAACCGTCAACAAGACCTGCGCAAAGTTGAAGGAAATCGTTACTTCCGTGCAGGATGCGGCGGACAACGTAGCCTCCGGAAGCCAGGAGTTGTCCGCAAGTTCCGAGCAGCTCTCCCAGGGCACGACCGAGCAGGCCGCTGCAGCCGAGCAGGCAGCTTCGTCCATTGAGGAGATGAACGCAACGATCAAACAGAACGCCGACAATGCCTTCCAAACCGAGAAGATCGCGCTTCAGTCTTCGGCAGACGCTACGGAGAGCGGAAAAGCCGTGATTGAGGCCGTGGCAGCCATGAAGGACATCGCGTCAAAGATTTCCATCATCGAAGAGATTGCGCGCCAGACGAACCTTCTTGCTTTGAACGCCGCCATCGAGGCGGCGAGGGCCGCAGAGCACGGCAGAGGCTTTGCCGTAGTTGCGTCGGAAGTGCGGAAACTCGCGGAACGAAGCCAGGCTGCGGCCGGAGAGATCAGCAAACTGTCGGCCACGAGTGTCGAGATCGCGGGGCGTGCAGGAACCATGCTCTCCAAGCTCGTGCCGGACATTCACAAGACCGCGGAGCTGGTGAAGGAAATCAGCGCTGCGAGCAAAGAGCAGGCAGGCGGCTCCGAGCAGATCGCGGCCGCCATCCAGCAGCTGAACCAGGTGATCCAGCACAACGCCGGTGGGGCCGAGGAAATGGCGTCAACAGCCGAGGAACTGTCATCTCAGGCCGAACAACTCCAGGGTACGATTTCATTCTTTCACGTTGACCATGTTATTCACACCGTCGCGAAGCCGTCTGTAGCGGGAAAACAAAAACTCTTCAAATCCGGCAGCAAGCTCCAGCCCGCCCTCGCACACGGGGGCGCGAAGACGCAACCGATGTTTACGCGAGCGCGTTTTAAACCCCTTGGTATGACTCTGAACGTGGACGATAACGGCAGGGATGCTAAAGATTCTGAGTTTGAACGGTTTTAATGAACACGGGTGAGAACCATGATTGTTGAAGAAATGCGGAATATGACGCAGTACCTGACCTATAAGCTCTGCGACGAGGTGTTTGCCTTTGACATCTCGAAGGTCCGGGAAGTACTTGACCTTACGACGATCACGAAGGTGCCCAA
>JBGPUS010000206.1:0-4671 GCA_041491325.1 Nitrospirota bacterium
ACATTCTCCAGGGAGGCTTCTCACGTGAAACTCAAGATGACGTTTCTCCTCGTTTTTTTTATTCTTTTCCTGGCTCCGCAGGGGTTTGCTTCCGAGCCGCTCGGCAAACGCATCGTGCTCGAAAACGGCATGGTTCTTCTTCTCTCCGAGAAACACGACATCCCCATGGTGACGATAAACATGGCGCTCAAGGCAGGAAGCACGGCCGAGCCCGAAGGCAAACCAGGACTCGCGTCGATAACCGCTTCGCTCCTTACGCAGGGAACGTCAAAACGTTCGGCAAGCCAGATCAGCCGCGAGATCGATTTTATCGGCGGTTCGCTCTCGGCATCGGGCGGAGACGATTTCGCCTCCGCGAGTCTGCGCGTGCTCAATAAGGACCTCCGGGCGGGCCTGGACCTGCTCTCGGACACGCTCATGAACCCTGTTTTTGAACAGAAGGAGATAGACCGCAAGGTTAAGGCGACGCTTGCGGAAATCAAACAGCAGAAAGAGGAACCCGGTGTCGTGGCGGAAGAGGCGTTTGAAAAAGCGGTCTTCGGCAATCATCCCTACGGCCGGACGAGCGAGGACGTTGCCGCCTATTTACCGAAGCTCACGCGGCAGGACATCATTGCCTTCTTTTCGGAGCGCTATAACCCGTCTAACGCGGTCATCGCTGTTGTCGGCGACGTCAAGGAGCAGGAACTTATCGCGTTGTTGAACGAATATTTCAAACCCCGGGAACAAAAGGCGCGTCCATTGCCTTTGTCCGCGCAGCCGCCGAAGATCGGCAAGGTCACGGTCCGGAAGATCGATAAGAGTGTCACGCAGGCGAGCATTATCATGGGGCACCTCGGCATCAGCAGGGAGGACCCCGACTATTATGCAGCCATGGTTATGAACTACATCCTTGGGGGCGGAGGTTTCTCAGCCCGGCTCATGGATAATATCCGCGATAATAAAGGTTTGGCCTACGACGTGCACAGCGGCTTTGCAGTGCAGAAAGAGCCGGGCACGTTCTCGGTCTCCATACAGACGAAGAATGAATCGGCCAATGAGGTAATTGAAGAGACGTTTAAGGAAATCCGCAGAATACGGGAAGAACTGGTTACGGAAAAGGAGTTGTCGGACGCCAAGGCGTATCTTACCGGAAGCTTTCCCCTGCGAATGGACACGTACGGCAAACTTGCGTCAATGCTTGCTTCGATCGAGCTTTACAACCTGGGCCTGGACTATCCTCAAAAATACCCGTCTCTTATAAATTCGATAACCCGGGAAGATCTCCGGCGGGTGGCCCGGAACTACCTTCACCCCGAGGCCATGGAGATCGTGGTCGTCGCGAACCAGGAAAAAGCAAAGCTGAAGTACTGACCTCGGTTTTCTCCGGTCTATGTCCTCCATAATTAAAATACTTTCAGACAGCGTAATCAATAAAATCGCCGCGGGTGAAGTCGTGGAACGGCCCGCATCCGTGGTCAAAGAGCTGATCGAAAATTCCCTCGATGCCGGCGCAAGCGATATTGCGATAGACATCGAGCAGGCAGGCAGAAGGCGGATCCGTGTGACGGACGACGGCTGCGGCATGACGGAAGAAGACGCCCGGACGTCGTTTCTGCGGCACGCGACAAGCAAGCTGACCGACGACGCCGATCTTGAAGCCGTCCGCACGATGGGTTTCCGGGGCGAAGCATTATCGAGCATTGCGTCCGTGTCTCAGGTCCGCTTGCTTACCGCGCTCAAGGGCGCTCCTTCGGGCACGCTGGTCGAACTCGAAGGGGGCGCAATAAAATCCGTGACCGACGCAGCGGCAGCTTCCGGAACTACCATCGAAATTTCCCATTTGTTTTACAATACGCCTGCTCGCCTCAAGTTTTTGAAGAGCGCGGCAACCGAGTTTTCGCAAATTGCGACGGCAGTGTCCCGGCAAGCCATGGCAAACCCATCCGTCCGCTTCAAGCTTACGCATAATCAAAAGCCGCTGTTCAACCTTCCGCCGACAACGACCGTGGAAGAACGCGCCGCAAACCTTTACGGCAACGAAATAGCGGAAAACCTGTTGGAGCTTGATGGGGGACGGGACGGCATCCGGGTACACGGCCTTATCGGTCGTCCGGGGTACACGCGGGCCGACCGCACCTACCAGGACTTCTACGTAAATCGCCGCGCCGTGAAAAATACCTCGCTTTCCCATGCGCTCTATGCCGCGTACGGGGATATGCTGATGCGCGACAGGCATCCCGTGGGCTTTCTCTTTATCGAACTCGATCCTGCGCTCGTGGATGTAAATGTGCATCCGGCCAAAACCGAGGTGCGGTTTAGAAACCAGGCGCAGCTCCATGATCTTGTCCGGGACGAGGTTCGGGAAGGGCTCCGAGCCCATGGACAGCCGGGGCAGGGCGGGCCGTATGCCGTTGGAACCTCGGCCCAAGCTTTTTACGCGGATCGCGTGAAAGAGGCACTTACGGATTTTGGGGACCGTATTTCGGAGCCCGCCCTCCAAATATCCCATATGCATCATTCTCAAGAAGAGTATTTCGATACTCATTCCGAAATCCGGTTGCCGCAGGCATCGCCGCTCTTCCCCCTGGCCCAAATCCATGATTCCTTCATCATCGCTCAGTCGCGGGAGGGAATGGCGATCGTTGACCAGCACGCTGCGCATGAACGGGTGCTGTTTGAAAAACTCCAGGACCAGGCAAAAAGCGGAACGATGCCGGTCCAGAACCTGCTTCTGCCGCTGCAGGTGGAACTTGGCCCGGCCCAGGGAAACCTACTGTCCGAATATCTGCCGGAGTTGGTCAAGATTGGTTTTATCGTCGAGGATTTCGGAAACCACGACTTCGTAATAAAAGCGGTTCCTGCCCTGGTGGTCGGCGCCGATTACAAAAAAATGCTGCTCGACATTCTCGATGAAGTGAATATCCACGGGACGAGCAGGCGGATGGACGGTCTGCGGGACGGCATCCTGAGTGTAATGGCTTGCCATCCGGCCATCAAGATTCACCGGCATCTCGACCGGAAGGAGATGGAAATGCTGCTGGCGGAACTTTTTCAATGCCGAATGCCGCATACCTGCCCGCACGGAAGGCCGACCATCATCCGCTTTTCGATGGATGAATTGAAAAAGATGTTTAAGAGAATGTAGCGCCCGCCCGCGGCTTTGGATATACTATTAGTATGAACAAGCGTTTTGTCCTGCTGTATCTTGCAATACTCGTCACGTTTACCGGCTACGGTTGCGCCGCGGGTGTCGATCGCGAGCACCTGCTCACACAGATGCTGGAGGGGCCTTCGCCGCTGATCGTCGATGTGCGTTCTCAGGCGGAATACGACCGGGACCATGTTCCCGGCGCGATTCACGTCCCTTTTTACTCGATCAGTTCCGGGCTGCGCGAGCTCGGTGTTTCCAAAAAAGATCCGCTGGTCCTCTACTGCGAGCACGGACCGCGTTCCGGTCTTGCGAGCTTCTCCTTGTATCTTTCCGGCTACGAGAAGATATATTCCCTTGATGGGCATATGAAAGGCTGGAGGACAAGTGGCTTCCCCCTTGAAATCATTTCGCCGTCCCGGTAATATCCACGCCTGGGCCGGGCCGCCGAATTCGGGTTCGCGTTTCCCGAACGGCCTCGACCGGGACCTCCCCGTGGCACAGCATTCATTATGACTGACAGCAAACCAATCCTTATTATTGCCGGCCCTACCGCCGTGGGCAAGACTGACGCGTCCATTCTGATCGCGCAGGAACTCGGCGCCGAGCTCGTGAGCGCCGATTCCATGCAGATTTACCGCGGCATGGACATCGGCACCGCCAAACCCACGAGGCAGCAGCGCGCACTCGTGCGCCATCATTTGATAGATATTGCTGATCCGGACCAGCCGTACAGCGTAGGAGACTACCTCCGGGACGCGAATGCGGCCATCGATGCCATCCTCAAGGCCGGAGGCGTACCCATAGTCGTCGGAGGAACAGGCCTGTATATCCGCGCTCTTACCCGCGGCCTGTTCCCGGGGCCGCCGGCCGACCCAAAGCTCCGGGAGCGCTTGCTCGCGAGCGAGTCGGAACGGGGGCCCGGAACGCTACATGCCGAGCTCGAAAAGGCCGACCCCGAGGCCGCGATCAAGATCCATCCGAACGATTTGAGGCGCACGCTCAGGGCGCTCGAGGTCTATTACCTTGAGGACCGGAAACTCTCGGATTTCCATCGAGAGCATGCTTTCGGGGACCGGCAGAGGCGGTTCCTGCTGCTTTTTCTGGTTAGATCGAGACCGGAGCTGTATCGGAGAATAGAGGAGCGGGTGGACCAGATGCTGGTAGAGGGTCTTGAGTCTGAAGTCAAAACGCTCCTTGAACGCGGATACGGACCCGAACTGGCTTCCATGAAAGGACTGGGGTATCAGCATTTCATGGCGTATCACCTCGGAAAGCTCTCTCGGAGCGAGGCCGAGGCGCTGCTCAAACGGGATACGAAGCGGTTTGCCAAGCGTCAATTTACCTGGTTTCGGCGCGAGCCGGGGGCCATATGGGTGGATATTTCCGGCAGCTCCGGACCCGGGGATATCGTTGAACGTATAAAGAAAAACATTGAAATTTAAAACAAGGTGGTATAAGATTACTAAAATTTGCAATAAGAAAATATGTTGAAGTTTTCGTCGCGGTCGCGGACTTTTGAGCAGGCATCACGGAGGGGT
>JBGPUS010000207.1:0-4668 GCA_041491325.1 Nitrospirota bacterium
GGGCGCAGGCGGATGAACACGGTTAAAGTCCGGATGGCCTTGGCTCACACGGGAAAATAAAAATCCCCCTCCGTCCCCCTTTTTCAAAGGGGGATCAATCCCTCTTGGGAAAAGAGGGGTATGGGGAGATTTTTATAATAAATATTTTCATCTGGTTGTATGGTATTTTAAGGCGATCATGATTTTTCATAGTTTTTATCCGCCGTTATCCGTGTCGAAGAATTACACTTCCGTGCTTTCTTACGCCGTCTGCCTTCTCGGGTCGGTATCCCGAATAATGGCGCTCACGTTTTTTTTGTTGAAGCCTTTATACCCTTCCCGGCGCTGAATGTTTTCCAGGTGGCTGCCCACGGCTCCGTGAGTAAGGAACCGTTCTCCCTGTTCTTCGGTGATGCTCTTATCCTTGACCAGCGCAGCCACTCTTGCCGCATCAATGTCCCATGGTTCAGCCACGCTGAAGGCCTGTTTAAGATAGGGGAAATCGCTGAACGGCGCCATGTAAGGCACGCCGTGACGGGCAAGGTCTTCAATGAGCCGTTCGAACCGGAATTGAGCCGCGAAATGGTGCATGCCCGCCTGAAGGATGGAATCGCCGTGCAGGGCGCACCACAGCCCGACCGTGTTTAACCGGTCAAGCGGTTTGAGTTCTTCGCGCGAGAAGTCCGTTGCTACCTCATTCGGCGCAAGGTCTACATCAAGAAAAAGCGAGAGCCCCGCCACCGGGTGCTCCATGACCTGGGCGCCCCAGCCGGCCTCTGCTCCGGCGTAGAAGCGCTCCCGGTTGCGAAAGCCCAGCCGGGTAAAGAGGGCCACGAGTCTTGAGAAGTTTCGACGCGAACTGCGAAACGTATAATGATCTTGATTGCCCCAGCCCAGCCCCAGGGCGTTCTGGCGGCTTTGCTGCGTCCGCGCCGCGAAGTTGCGGGACAGCCAATAGTTGCGCTCGGCCAGGCAGACGACATGCGCGGCGACGCTCTGCCCCAGTTGAGAGATAAGGTTATCCGCGATCCGAAAGCTTTCTTCAAGCACACGGTCTTCGTCTGAATCCGATCTCAGCCGGGTCTGCCACGCTTCCATGGCCCCGAGATAGGTCCGGATATGGGACTCCTGCGTGTCAACAGGTTCATAATCACCCGTACCCCTCCGCTCCACGACCATGAAGCCGGTCCCGCCTTCCACGAATGCGAGAGCGCGGCGATAGGAACTTAACGGCCCGCCTTCGAGCTCAGCGCGAAAGCCGTTTGCCTGAAGGAAATCTGCAATGCTTTCCACACGCATTACTACACATTTGCCGGGACTCGGTGAAGGTCCGTCCAGCACGATCCTTGGCAGGAGCGCGCCGGGATGAAGAAAGGCTTCAAGGTTCGTGTCTGTTTGCCTGACGAATCCGACCTCGGAAAGTTTTCCCCTGAGCTGCTGCGAACCGCGCAGAGCGAAGTGGTCCACCCAGTCGAGGAGACGGGAGCTGGTCAGTTGCGTGAGCTTTACTTCAAAGCGCGCCAGGGATGTATTTTCCTGTTTGCAATCGTTGAGCAAAGCGATACAGACTTTTTCGGCTTCGGCGTGGCGCTCCCAGTAGAAATCTTTTTCTTGTGCCATGATCATTCTCCGGAAGAGCTAAAGTAGTTAACCACAGATAAACACAGATAAACACAGATAATTCAAAAGCATAAACAAGTTCCCGCATCACCTTAGGTTAAAATCTTAAACTAACTGAATTACTGATTTTGCTTTTTACTACGAGCCATGTGCTGCGAGCGGTCCTCCCTACGGTTCCAGCAAATCCGGCCGCATGTCGTCGGTAATCGGGGCATTGCTGAACATGACCCCCGGGTTGAAGAGGTCCTGGGGATCGAAGATAGACTTGACCTCCCGCATATAGTTGTACAGTTGTTCTCCCCATTCCTGTTTCAGGTAAGGAGCCCGGAGTCTTCCCATGCCGTGTTCAGCGGTCACGGTGCCGCCATAACGAAATACTGTTGCGTAGACCTCGTCCGCGAGACGCTTTATGCGACCCCGGAGATCGGGAAGGGCCATATCAAAGAGCGGACGCAAATGGAGGTTGCCTTCTCCGGCGTGGCCGTACATAAGCGATATGAGGCCATGGTCCTTAAATATTTTTTCAACGTCCGTGATAAATGCAGCCAGGTGGACGGGCGGAACGCCGACGTCATTCACCACGGCAAGGGCACGGAGGCCGGGTTTCGGGTTTTGGACCAGCCAGAGAATTTGTTTGCGTGCGGTCCACAGTTCTTCGATTTCTTCCTCATTTGCAGCAATGGCCGGCGGAGACATTCCACGGCCGTCCTGCTGCAGTAACACGGCGAGCTTTTCGATCCGGTCCCGGCATTCGGGTCCCGTCATTTCCACCATCAACATATGGGCATCTTTCGCGGGGAAAAAACCGGACAGACCGGACTGCTCGCGGAGAATGCGGAGCGTCTCGCGGCTGATGAGTTCTATAGCCGCAACGTTCTGTTCGCGCAGGGAATGAACGACCCTGCCTGCTTCCGCCAGATCAGCAAACGAGGCCAGCATTGCGGCGCGTTCGTGTTCATACGCTTCCGCCCGCAACACGGCGCGCGTGATAACGCCGAGGGTGCCGACGCTTCCGGCGAATAGTTGTGCGATCAATTGTCCGATGGGAAGGCTGCCCAGGAATGCAAAAAGATTATAGCCGCTTGACGTTTTAAACCCTTTTCGGGACTCCAGAAATTTTCGCGCGGACTCGTCTGCCCTGAGTCTTTGGCCCAGATCTTCCAGCTTTTGCTTAAAGCGTTCCGGTATCGTGGTCTCGTCCGCTGTCTCGACAAACTCTCCCTGCGCGGTGAAAAATTCGACATGCTCCAGAAAACGGTCAATAGCACCGTGTTTGAGCGCGTGGGGACCGCTCGCCTTGGTCGCGATGTTTCCGCTGATCCGGCTGATGTTGGCGCTGGTGACATCGGCCGGCAGAAAAAAACCGCGCTGTTTCAGAAACGCCTGCAGGTCATTGTGATAAACACCGGCGTTTGCCGAGACCCGGGCAGAATTCTGCGCCGTGGAAAAGTCGCTGATTTTACCCCAAAATTCATTTTCCGGCAAGGCTATGACCAGCCCTCGCCCCAGCGCGCTGCCTGCTGTTCCGGAGCCCCCGCCGCGGGGCGTGAGCGGGATTGCTTCCTTGGCGGCAAATTCAACGAGCCTTCCAACGTCTTCAGGGTCCTCGGGAAGGACCACCGCACGCGGTTCGAGCTCATAGATACTCTGGTCCCTCGAAAATATTTTCAAAGATTTTTCGTCAACAGCCACCCGGCCCCGCACGAGCTCTTGCAATTTTTTCACTATCAGGGTTGTCGCGGGCTGCATCATATCCCACCTCCTGGGCATGCGTCCCCGCCGAGCTCCAGCCGGACGTAATCCCCCGTGACAAGTACACGCCGGATTATGTCGATGCCCTGCATGATTTCTTCGGTGGTAAGTATAAGGTGCGGACGGAAGCGGATGGTTTTTTCGCCGCTTCCGACTATGAGCAGCTTTTCCCGGAGAAACGCCTTCAGCAGACGGTCCCTTGTGGCGCTGTCCGGCGCATCCACCGCACACATCAAGCCGCGGCCGCGCGGATTGGCTATCACTTCGGGGAATTCATGGGACAGCTTTTGGAGTTCAGCGAGCAGCAGTTCCCCCTGGATGCGCGCGTTTTCAACCAGCCGCTCGTCCTCTATGATCCGCAAGATATAAGTAAAACGGGCCATGTCCACGATGTCGCCGCCGAACGTGGAATTAATGCGGCTCCGTTCGTTGAACACGTGGCAGCCCACCTCTTCGACGCGGCGTGACGCGAGCATTCCGCAGACCTGGGTTTTTTTGCCGAAGGCAAGGATGTCCGGAAGCACGTCGAAGTGTTCGTACGCCCAGAACCTCCCGGTAAGGCCGACCCCGGTCTGAATCTCGTCAAAGATAAGCATGAGGTCTCGCTTATCGCATATGCGGCGCAGGGCCTGGAGAAACTCCTTCCGAAAATGGTTGTCCCCGCCCTCCCCCTGGATCGGCTCGATGATCATTGCAGCAATGTCCCCGGCCTCCTGGTCGATGACCCGGCGGATCTCCTCTAGCGCTTCTTCTTCGAGCGCGCGGACGCTCGCCAGATTTTCATCAGTCAAAGGAAAGGTCATCTTCGGATTGACGATGCGCGGCCAGAAAAATTTCGGGAAATACTTTGTCTTACGGGGATCGAATGTATTAGTGAGAGACAGCGTATAGCCGCTTCTCCCGTGAAAGGCCTGGCGAAAGTGGATGACCTGGGCGCCGGTCTCTCGTTTGAGGCCGCGCGCAAAGTTTTTTCTGACCTTCCAGTCAAAGGCGGTCTTGAGCGCGTTTTCCACGGCCGCGGCGCCCCCTTCGATAAAGAAGGCGTGGGGAAGCGCGGCGGGGATGCCGATGCGCGAAAAGGTATCGACGAACTCCGCCAGGGCAACCGAGTACATATCGGAATTGGTCGGTTTGTTGACGGCCAGGCGCGCGAGCTGGTCCTTCGCCTCCAGGAGTCGGGGATGGTTGTACCCCACGGCCATAGATGCGTACATGGAGAAAAAATCGAGATAGCGGTCCCCGTTCCGTTTGTCCATAAGCCACGAACCACTCGATTTTTCCTCATCGAAGATGATGTCAAAGCCCTCTGCCAAAAGA
>JBGPUS010000208.1:0-4654 GCA_041491325.1 Nitrospirota bacterium
GCCTAACCGACAACCCCAGTTATTATCTAACCTAAACAAAATAATCAGAGTGAACAATCACCTCGTTTTTGCAGGGGAAAAGAAAGCATATTAACATCCTGAACAAACTCACAAGCCGGCAGAACCTATTGACCATACATCACACAACCCGATAATCCGAGGATACAGCTCGCCTTTTAAAAACCATTGTCATCGTGTGCCCATAATGTTGTCACGCGCCTACAGGAGTACCGTATCCATTAACCCTTTAACCCTTCCTCAAATGCAAGGAACAGACCTATCCGCCCCTCAAACCCGGGCCAAGGAGCAACGAACATGAACTTAGTAGAACTCAAGGGAAAAAACATCGCCGAACTGACCACGATGGCCGACGAACTGAAGGTCGAGGGCGTCAGCGGCATGCGAAAGCAGGAGCTGATCTTCGCCATTCTTCAGGCCCAAACCGAAAAGAACGGCATGATCTTCGGCGAGGGAGTGCTCGAAATCCTGCCGGACGGCTTCGGCTTTCTCCGGGCGCCCGATTATAACTATCTGCCCGGACCGGACGATATCTACGTATCGCCGTCGCAGATCAGGCGTTTCAACATCCGCACCGGCGACACGGTCTCCGGCCAGATACGGCCCCCGAAAGAAGGCGAGCGCTACTTCGCCCTCCTCAAAGTGGACGCCATCAACTACGAAGACCCCGAGATATCACGGACCAAGATCCTGTTCGATAACCTCACCCCTTACTATCCCGAAAAGAAGATCAAACTCGAACATACGCCTTCGGACTACACGACCCGCGCCATGGACCTTGTCACCCCCATCGGCATGGGCCAGCGCGGCATGATCGTGGCGCCGCCCCGGACCGGGAAGACCATGCTGCTCCAGTCCATTGCCAAGGCGATCATTAAGAACCATCCGGAGATCAAGCTGATCGTGCTTTTGATCGACGAACGGCCCGAAGAAGTCACGGACTGGCAGCGCCAGGTAGCCGCGGAAATCATCAGCTCCACGTTCGATGAGCCGCCCCAAAGGCACGTGCAGGTAGCCGACATGGTGAGCGAGCGGGCGAAACGCCTGGTGGAACATAAAAAAGACGTAGTCATTCTCCTGGACAGCATCACCCGCCTTGCGCGGGCGCACAATGCCATCATCCCGGCCTCCGGCAAAGTGCTGTCCGGCGGTCTTGACGCGAACGCGCTCCAGCGGCCGAAGCGGTTTTTCGGCGCGGCGCGCAGCATCGAGGACGGCGGCAGTCTGACTATCCTTGCCACTGCCTTGGTGGACACCGGCAGCCGCATGGACGACGTGATCTTCGAGGAATTCAAGGGCACGGGCAATATGGAGCTTCATCTTGACCGCAAGCTTGTGGACAAGCGCGTGTTCCCGGCCATCGACATCAACGCGTCCGGCACCCGCAAGGAGGAGCTGCTCGTGGACAAGGACGACCTGAACCGCATGTGGGTGCTCAGGAAGGTCTTGAACCCCCTCTCCACGGTGGAGAGCATGGAGTTCCTGCTTGAAAAACTCAAGCAGGCCAAGACGAACAGGGACTTCCTTGATTCCATGAACAAATAACTTTTCACTTGTAATTTGCCATGGTTTGTTATATTATTTCGGCCTTGACGAATAGAGCCACGGCTCGCGCTGTGGCTGTAGCTTTTTAACAGGAGGACGCACAATTATGAAACAGGGAATCCATCCGGACTACAAACCAGCCGTGATAAGCTGCGCCTGCGGCGAAACGTTCCAGACGAAGTCCACAAGAGAGGCGTTGCGGCTCGACATCTGCTCCGTCTGCCACCCCTTCTTCACCGGCAAACAGAAACTCATCGACACCGAAGGCCGCGTGGACAAGTTCAGAAAGAAATACAATAAGGCGTAAGCCTCAGCTGAATGTCTGAAAAACCGACTATAGGCGGCCAGGCAGTCCTCGAGGGCGTTATGATGCGCTCGCCACATGCCTTTACGGTCGCGGTGCGCAAGGGCGGGAAAGCCGGCGCTGAAATCGCGGTCATGAAGCAGGCGCTCATACCGCTCGGCGAACGCTTCTCCTTCCTGAAGAAGCCGTTAATTCGGGGCTCGGCGGCGTTGTTCGAGGCGCTCTGGCTCGGCATGCGCGCGCTCAATTTCTCGGCAAACGAAGCGCTCGAGGAAGGGGCGGACGGAAAAAAGGAAGAGCTCGGGACGCTCGCCTTGGCCGGCACCATGGCCCTGGCCCTGGCCTTTTCGCTCGGCCTTTTTCTGGCGCTCCCGCTTCTCCTCACGCATCTTCTCGGCACGCATTACACCGCCGTCAACAAAAACAGCGTCCTGTTCAACCTTACGGACGGCGCGCTCCGGATGGTCCTCTTTTTGGGGTATGTGTCCGGCATCTCGTTCATGAAAGACATTCGCCGGGTTTTCGAGTACCACGGCGCTGAACATAAGTCCATCGCCGCTTACGAGGCGGGCGTGGCTCTTACGGTCCAGAATGCGAGGCCGTATTCGCGCATCCATCCGCGCTGCGGCACCAGCTTTCTGCTCGCGGTGATCGCGCTTTCCATTCTCCTTTTTTCGCTCATTCCGGGAGGCTGGCCGCTCTGGGCAAAAGGAGTTTCGCGGCTCGTTCTGCTCCCGGTGATCGCGGGGCTTGCATACGAGTTCATCAAATACAGCGCGAAAAAATGCGAACACCCCTTGATCAGGATACTGATGCGGCCGGGTCTCTGGCTCCAACGGCTCACGACGCGGGAACCGTCGGACGATCAAATAGAGGTCGCCATCAGGGCGCTGAATGAGGCCCTCGCGATGGAACCCCGCTGAGGCGGGGTTTTTTGTTTCTCTGATAAAACCACCTATCGCCACGAAGACACGAAGGATCTAAGAAAAAGGCTCACTGCTTCGTGTCTTTGCTTGTGCCCGCGTCTTGGCAACAGCAGGGTAGGACTTCGTGGTAAATTTTTGGTTCAAAAATTATGTTCAAAAAATTAGAAGCGGTTTCTGAAAAATACGATGAGCTGACGAGACTCCTATCCGACCCTGCCGTGGGCGCGGACCATCAGCAATACCAGAAGTACTCGAAGGAACGCTCGGACATCGAAGACGTTGTGAACCATTACCGCGGTTATCGCGACGTGCTCAAACAGATCAAGGAAGCCGAAGAACTCGTCAACGATAAAAAGACGGACCCCGAACTGCGCGATATGGCTTCGGCTGAACTCAAGGAACTTCGGCCCCGGGTCGAGCAGCTGGAGCAGGAACTTCGGCTTATGCTCGTGCCGAAGGACCCCCGGGACGATAGAAACATCTTCCTTGAAATCCGGGCGGGCGCCGGCGGGGATGAGGCCGGGCTCTTTGCGGCCGAACTTTTCCGGATGTATTCCCGCTATGCCGAAAAAAAGCGCTGGAAGGTCACGCTCCTCGACATGAGCACGAGCGGTGTCGGCGGAGTGAAAGAAGTCATCGCCCAGATCCAGGGCAAGGGCGTATTCAGTAAACTCAAATATGAAAGCGGTGTGCACCGCGTACAGCGGGTCCCCGCGACCGAGGCCAGCGGCAGAATCCACACCTCGACGATTACGGTGGCGGTCCTGCCCGAGGTGGACGACGTGGAAGTGCAGATCGAACAAAAGGACCTGCGCATCGACACGTACTGTTCATCGGGCCCCGGTGGCCAGAGCGTAAACACCACCTACTCAGCGGTCAGGATCACCCATATTCCGTCCGGAGAAGTAGTGGCGGTCCAGGACGAGCGTTCGCAGCTCAAAAATAGAGAGAAAGCCATGAAGATCCTCAAGTCCCGGCTTCTCGAGCGGGAACGCGAGCGGCAGGCAGCCGAAACCGCCCAGGACCGCAAGTCCCAGGTGGGCTCGGGCGATCGGAGCGAAAAGATCAGGACGTATAATTTTCCCCAGAGCAGAGTAACGGACCATCGCGTCGGACTTTCGCTCTACCGTCTTGACGCCGTGCTCGACGGCGACCTTGATGAGTTTGCCGATGCCTTGACGGCCGCGACAAATGCGGAGCGACTGAAAAATTTATAATCCAAAAACAGCATTTGACACGGATCAAATCGGATAAGGGCCGGATAACAGCGGATTTTTTTTAGACGTCGCTATGGTTGCCCCAATGTGTTGAGTCTCAAAAAACCAGATTCCCGATTAGACCTTCGGGAATGACGATATGGGATCTGCGCTGTCTGTCTATAGAGCGTACCTCAGCTAAGGGAGACTCAAGTCTTTTTTAGCCACCGAGGTCACAGAGAACCCTGAGATAATCTTTATTTTTTACGCCTTACCTCTGTGGTCTCTGTGTGCTCAGTGGCAAATACTGACTTTTTACGATTTCATCATATGTTAATCCCGCTTTTTCCGTGTCAAATATTTTTTCTAGGATAACTGTCCTTGAGCTTTCTCGAAGCCATAAACGCAGCCACGGCCAAATTGACGGCAGCGGGCATTACCGACGCCCGGCGTGATGCGGAAACGCTCCTCGCCCACGGCATCCGGAAAGATCGCGCCTATCTGTATGCGCATCCGCAAGACGCTTTCGACGATGAACAGAGGCTTCTTTTTGAACAGGTGATTGAACGCAGGGCGCAACGCGAGCCCCTCCAGTACATTATCGGCAAGCAGGAATTCTGGGGCCTCGAATTTACCGTCACCCCGGACGTGCTTATCCCGAGACC